>JAUICI010000239.1 GCA_030427935.1 Bacteroidia bacterium
TACAGACGTCCAAGCGATATTGGACTTTGGAATGCTGGAAGTAGACAAGGAAGATATTGAAGCTGTTGATGAAAATTTAAATTTTGTGGGCATCACTTCAGACATGTTGGTGGTTGACTTGGGGAACAACCGAAAGCCGAATGGCGAAGCAAAATATAAAGTCGGGGATAAAATCAAATTTAATCCCAACTATATGGCAGTAGCCAGACTATTGAATTCTAAATTCATTGATAAACGATTTGTTTAGTTTTCTTTTTGATCGAATTCGGCTTTAGTATTTGTAAAAAAGACCCGTTTAATAATCCAGAGACCATACAAAAATTATGAGCATACACTGGTTAGACATCACGATATTTGCAAGCTATTTATTGGCGATGCTTGGAGTCGGTTTTTATTTCATGAAAAAAAACAACTCCGAAGAAGACTATTATGTGGGAGGTCGAAACATGTCGGCTACCCATATCGGTCTTTCTGTTGTCGCTACAGATGTGGGTGGTGGTTTTTCAATTGGATTAGGTGGACTTGGTTTTGTGATGGGAATATCAGGTAGCTGGATGCTTTTCACAGGACTCATCGGAGCCTGGCTCTCCGTAGTTTTATTGATCCCAAAGGTATACCCTATCGCCAGAAAACACAACTTTCTTAGCTTTCCTGACGCACTCAAATTTCATTACAATAAAAATGTCGCGATTATAGCAGGACTCATATCCTTAATTGGATATATCGGATTCACGAGTTCTCAAATTCTAGCCGGTGCTAAACTTGCCTCTGCTACCTTCCCTGAAATATCTGTTTCCAATGCCGTTATTATCATGGGAATCATTGCTGTAGTTTACACTGTTTTAGGAGGAATCAAAGCCGTAATTTATACAGATACAGTACAATGGATTTTGCTTTTAGGTGGATTAATTTTCATAGGAATTCCCTTAGGTTATAATGCAATTGGCGGCTGGGAATCGATTGAAACAACACTCCCCTCTTCTTATGCTTCCATAACAAACCTCACATGGCAAGACATTGTAAATTGGCTAATTACCATAGTTCCGATATGGTTTGTCGGCATGACTCTCTACCAAAGAATTTATGCTTGTAAAGATGAAAAAACAGCAAAAACGGCCTGGCGCGTGGCAGGATTATTTGAGTGGCCTTTCATGGCTTTCATGGGGGTGCTTCTGGGACTTTTTGCTAAAGTCGCCTTTGAACAAGGCATGTTCAGTGAAATAGGATATGCACCAGGATCCGATCTAGACCCTGAACTAGGCTTACCCTTATTTCTTAGACAAATTTTACCAGTTGGTTTAATGGGACTAATGATGTCGGCCTATTTTAGCGCTATTATGTCAACGGCCGACAGTTGTTTGATGGCTGCTTCGGGTAATCTTACAAATGACATCTTAAACAAAGGTTCCAAATCAAGTAAAAAGCAAATTCGATTTTCCCAATTAATCACCTTATCCATAGGAGTTTTAGCAATTCTTCTAGCAACCAAAATGAATGAAGTATTGGAACTCATGCTCTACTCTTATGCTTTCATGGTTTCAGGTCTTTTTATTCCAGTATTGGGGATGTTATTTCTAAAAAAGCCCAATCCTTTTGCGGCAATTATCGCCATGATTAGCGGAGGATTAACCACCCTGACTCTCTTAATGCTAGAAGTTTCGATTCCTTATGATTTAGATGCCAATATTGTTGGAATATTAGTCTCCGCCATGGGTTTTATTCTTATTCAAAAATTTGCTGAACCGAAACAAATTATTAGTTCTTAAATATTTCTAATTCAAATAGAATTCTTCACTAAATAAAGACTCAAATGCAATACCCTTCTCAAACTAGTCGAATCGAAATCAGTAAGTCTGCTTACAAAACGAATGTAGATTTCATACACAAACTTTTACCCAAAAACACCTTATTTGCTAGTGTTGTAAAAGGAAATGCTTATGGCCATGGTATCGAGCAATTCTGTCCAATGACCCAGGAATTCGGGATTCAGCATTACTGTGTATTTAGTGCTGAGGAAGCTTATCGGGTTAGAAAAATACTTCAAACAGATGCCTATATTCTGATTATGGGTCACATCGCAGATCAAGAACTAGAATGGGTAATCGATCAAGAATTAGACTTCTTTGTTTTTGATTTTTATCGCTTGGAATTAAGTGTAAAAGCAGCAAAAAAAATTGGCAAGAAAGCGAATATTCATATAGAATTAGAGACAGGAATGAACAGAACAGGAATTCCTCAGCATAAATTTAAACCCGTTCTAAAATATATCATAGACAACCAAGAACATATTAATTTCAAAGGACTATGCACCCATTTTGCTGGCGCCGAATCCATTACCAATTTCCACCGAATTCAGAAACAGAAAAAACGGTTTAGTCGCGCAGTAAGAGGTCTAGGTCGACTCGAAATGCGACCCAAATATGTACACGCTTGTTGCTCCGCAGCCGCTATTCAGCACCCTAGCATGATCCACGACATGGCTAGAATCGGAATTTTGCAATACGGGTTTTGGCCGAGTGCAGAGACCTTAATTCGCTATCAAACAAGAAATAAACTAGACTCGAATCCTTTAAAAAGAGTATTAAGCTGGAAAAGTCAGGTCATGGAAGTAAAAGATGTTAAGGTTGGCGAATTCATTGGTTATGGAACTTCTTTTTTCACCAATATTCCGACCAAAATTGCCATCGTTCCTGTTGGTTATTCTTATGGCTACGCGAGAGATTTAAGTAATGTAGGTAAAGTTCTTATCAGAGGAAAAAGATTAAGCGTAATCGGGACCATTAACATGAATGCACTCACGGTTGATATCACCGAATTGGATCATGTTGAACGAGGAGATGAAGTCGTTCTTATCGGAACACAAGGAGAAGGCGAAATCACAGTTAACTCTTTCAGTGATTTTGGAAATCTAGTCAACTATGAAACACTTGCTCGACTCCCCATGGATGTTCCTCGAATTGTAGTTGATTAATTCCATCAAAAATGTGGTTTAGTTAGCTTTAGATTTGACCTTAAAATAAATTTCAAATTCCGTAATTCTTCCTTAGAAAATTTTCTCAATTCCTGATTCTATTTTTCTTATTTGAATTTCTAAAAAATTCCCCACAAAAAAACGAACCTCAACGAAACCCAATAATCAAAAGGGATTCAGACGATTAACTGAAACCTTACCAACATTGCGTAGTGGAAAAACCTAAAGTTCAAAACGACCCTTTTTTATCCACCAATTTGGGTGTTTTATTAACAATTGAAAAGTAAAATATCAGATTTTATAGGGGTCTTAAGTCTATATGGAAAACTATGTTAGCAAGTTCTTAATTCAATCTTAAATCAAGCTTAAATAACTGTGAAATTTGGACTAGAATTTTAATCAAAAAATAGTCTCATGGGAATTAAGCAAATCATAAAACGAGATTTCTCCACTCGTACTTTTGATCTATCAAAAGTGTCAAATGCAATCCTTAAAGCCATGAATGCAGTTGGCAACGGAGAAGAAAAAGATGCGAAAATTGTTGCGGAAAGAGTCAATTATAGATTGATTACGCTACAAGATGCAGACCCAGAATTTATCCCTACCGTTGAGCAAGTTCAGGACTTGGTTGAAGAGGAGTTAATGGAAGCCCATTTTCACGAGGTAGCGAAAGCCTATATTCTTTATAGAAACAAGCAAGCTGAAAGAAGAAAATCTGACATTTTTGAAAAGAGAATCAACTTAAAACCCTACGAGTATCCACAATTGTATGAATATGTTCCTGCAATTAGACACTCCTATTGGATTCATACTGAGTTTAATTTCACTAGTGATATTCAGGATTTCAAATCTCAACTTTCTGATGTAGAGAAAAATGCAATTAAAAACACCATGTTGGCTATTTCTCAGATTGAAGTTGCTGTAAAATCGTTTTGG
>JAUICI010000041.1 GCA_030427935.1 Bacteroidia bacterium
TCAAAAACTATTTATTTTATCGTTGTTATTTGTAATGGGAACTACGTTGTTTAGTTGTAAAACTGACATAGGAAAAACACAAAAAATAGAAAAGGTTGAGTTTATAGATACTGTTTCAGAAACAAAAGTGTCTACAGTTTTTCCAACATAATCTGCTTGAATGGGTAATTGTCTTTTAAATCGTCGATCTACAAAAGTCAATAATTCTACATTCTTTGGTCGACCAAAAGCAAGCATGGCATCCAGTCCTGATCGGATGGTTCTTCCAGTAAATAGCACGTCATCAACCAGAATGACATTTTTATTTTCAATCACAAAATCAATATTGGTCACACTCGGAATGAGAGGCTTTTCTCTTCTTCTAAAGTCGTCTCGATAAAAAGTGATGTCAAGCTGTCCACAAAGAATTTCTTTCCCTGTGATGCTTTCAAGTCGTTCTTTTAGTCGTGTAACTACATGAATCCCTCTTGGTTGTAATCCAATCAGAACGGCATTCTCAAAATTGTTATGATTTTCAATTAATTGGTAACAAAGTCGATCGGTCAGAATCTTGAACTCTTTGCTATTTACAATTACTTGCTTATTCATCTGAAAAGCAAATATAGAACATTTAATAAAGATGCGGATTAAATATCTCCAAGAATTTTTCGTGGTGCCTCAGCCCAGATGTCAAAGTCAACCGACAATCCTAATTGATGTGAATGTGCACCCATTTTTTTTAGTTGGATCGGATCCATCTCAGCCATTTTCTTCATTTTATTTAGAAGGTCGCCTTTACGGCCTGATTCAAAAGTATATCCATTCACACCCTCTTCAAGAAACTTACTTGCGGCTCCAATTTGATCGCTCAAGATCATGGGGAAACCTGATATTGCATTTTCATGCACGACTACTCCCCAAGGTTCAAAATGAGAAGGTAAAATAAAGATACTGCTCTCATTCAGGATAGTTTTTAACTCTTTTGGCTGAATAAACCCATGATGAATAATGCCTTCAGACTCAATTCGGTTATCCCATTCATCTCCAAAGCCTATGGAGTGCAAATTCCAGTCTGGATACTCTTTTTTGAACTCAATAAAGGCTTCCCATAGATCAAAAATACCTTTGTGTTTGAGGTAGCGCCCCACAAAGATGAAGTTCTTTTTTAATGGATCGTATTTGTTTTCTTGTCCAATTTGAAACTGATCTTTAAATAGATTCACATTCGCACAGTAGAAATTTTCTTGAATTTGATTGGATTTGAATCCTAGCTTTAAAGCATATTGTTTTTGTGGTTTTCCCGGAACCCAACAATGAGTAAAAGTTGTTTTAAGGGTGAAGGGAGATAAGATTTTCGCAATCTTTTGTTTCAAATTCCCATACCAATGATTGTCAAGCGACAGAACGGTTTTAAAACCTGATTTTTTCTGTTTTTTGGCAAATTTCATGTAGTCTTTATCGATCCAACCTGAAACTACCGTTAAATCAAACTGCTTATTTTCAAGTTTCTCTAGAATTTCAGTCCAGTTATCCTTTTTCTCAAGAATTTCGAGATTACTCTTTGGATCTAGTTCGAAAGGAGCCTCTTTGTTGATTGGCCACCGAATAATAGTAATTTGGTAATCTTTGGAAAGATATTCCGCGCATGAAATGAAGTAGTCAGCGATCTCGGTATATAGGAAAAGAATGTTTTTCATTCTAAATTCAACTGGTTTTGGAGCAAAAGTATAAATTTTAGCTTGTGATGATTAATTTTGAAGTTGAATTGGTCAAACATTTCAAGGTAATTTGCGTAATCAAATATAAAAGAAGTTGAATGAAGAAGATTTTAGTAACTGGTGGAGCAGGGAATGTAGGAAGTGCTTTAGTCGAAGGGCTCTTGAATAAAGGGTATTTCGTAGTTGTGGTGGATAATTTATCCACAGGAAGTTTAGACAAGTTACCAGACTCTGATAATCTGAAGTTCATAAAATGTGATTGCAATAATTACAGAGATCTGGCGGAAGTGATGTTGGCTTTTGACTTTGAATATGTTTTCCATTATGCTGCGGTTGTTGGCGTTAAAAGAACTCAAGAGAATCCGGTAAGTGTTTTGAATGACATCAAAGGAATTGAAAATCTTCTGAATTTGGCTAAGAATACTCGGGTGAAGCGTGTGTTTTATTCTTCATCTTCCGAAGTTTATGGAGAACCTGTGGAATTGCCACAACATGAAACCAGAACACCTTTGAATTCGCGAGTTCCTTATGCAGTAGTGAAAAATGTAGGGGAGTCATTCTTCAGATCCTACAAGCAAGAATTCGATTTAGATTATACCATTTTTAGGTTTTTCAATACTTATGGACCGAATCAAAGTGAGGATTTTGTGATTGCTAAGTTCTTAAACATGGCTTTGAATAATGTGGATATTACGATTTACGGTGATGGAAATCAAACGCGTACTTTCTGTTATGTTTCGGATAATGTTGAAGCCTGTATTAAGATCATGGAAGAAGAGATGTATGTAAATGATGTGATTAATATTGGAGGAGCGAAGATTTTCAAAATCAAAGATCTTGCTGAACAAATTATTGACATTACTTGTTCACAATCTAAGATCGTTTATTTACCTCCGTTAAAAGAGGGGGATATGGCAAGAAGACAACCAGACAATTCAAAAATGCTGAATGTATTGGGTCGCGATTTGATTCCTCTGGATGAGGGTATTAAAAAAATGATTGAATTTTATAATCGAAAATAATGGAGTTAAAGAATGCAATTATCCTGATAACAGGAGGGAATTCAGGTTTGGGAAAGTCAATGGCTGAAAATTTGGTTTCTAAAGGAAGTCAAGTAATTATTACTGGAAGAGATCAAGCAAAAACTGAGGAGGTTGCAAAGGAATTAGGCTGCGACTTTTTTCATGCCGATGTAGTGAGTGATGAAGATATCGATCAGACTTATGCCTACATCATGGAAAAGTATGGAAAATTGGATGTTTTGATCAATAATGCAGGAATAGGTGGTTGGTCGCCATTGGAAACATTAACTCGTGATCAGATTAAAAAGACCTATGAAGTAAATGTTTTTGGAGCTGCAATGATGGCTTCTGGAGCTGCGAAGATCTTTAAAAAGCAGAATTACGGGAATATTATCAATATTGCTTCAACGGCTTCTCTAAAAGGCTATAAGAACGGTACTATCTATTCAAGTTCAAAATTTGCACTTCGATCGATGTCGCAATGCTGGGCTGCGGAATTGAGACCACATAATGTGCGAGTGATTCAAATAAATCCTTCTGAAGTTCCAACGGCATTTGGAAGTGAGAGTAGAGAGGAGCGTAAATTAGAAGAGAAGAAATTGAGTCCGCAAGAAATAGCTCATGCGGTTGTAGGTGCGTTAGAGATGGATGATAGAGGTTTTATTCCGGAACTTACTGTTCACGCAACAAATCCGTTCTAAACTATTTTACCAGTTCTTTTTCAGCTTCTTTAAATCGGATAGCTACTCCCAATGATTCCAATGCTTGATCAATTGAGGATACAGGCTTTCTTTTTTGTTTTTTCTTTCTTTGGTCGGCTTTAATCGACTCTATGATTTGATAAACACTTCTTTCCATAACTTGTTGTTTTTATTTAAGATATTACAATAACAATACCAAAGCAAGTAAGTTCTATCGTGTAGGGTGTTGTGTTGAGTATTGTTTGGTATCTATCTATTAAACGAAATCCAGTGGCCGAGCGTTGGCTGAGTATTTGTTAAAAAGGTGTTAAAAGGTAGACTTATTGACTAAAGTGTAGCGTTTCAAGTTTTATAGTATGCGAAAAACAGGGTATAGATTATGAGATTTTTCATACATCCCTGAGTTTCGATAGATATAATCTAGTTTTTCCCATCTGCTGCCAAATTGGCTTACTTTTTCTTCATACTTTTTCTTCAGTTCGGGATTTCTCTCTAGTATTTCAATGGCTTTTTCTTCGAAGACATAAGGAGAGAAGTATTCCTTTCTACCCAGTATTTCATCAAAAAAGTTCCAAGCAAAATAAGAATCGGTTGCGTCGGGCTCGAGAACACTCATCAAGAAGTAATCTTTTGCTGTATTCATAGGAATTAAAAGGTCACCTTTCTTAGCGTGATATTCAAATTGCACCGTTTCCAATTCAATATCGTAGTGAAGATAATGCGCTTCAAAAGGGCGGTTTAAAGTTTTGTAATCTTGGATATAATGCCCTTCTACTTTAATGCTTGTGTCCTTTTGAATTTCCACCATTTTGATTTCATTTGACTTCAATCTATGAATTACATGGTGCCATTGTCCTGGAATCAGATAGTATTTTGGTTTTGATCGGAAAAGGCTGGATTTGTAATGATCGTAATACTTGATTTCGTAATTCTTTGGTTTGTTTGAATAGTATTTCAATCTTTTTTCAGAGGTAAGAATACTCGGAACCAATTCATATTCATAACCTCTAAAAGTCATCTTTTGATATTTCGTGGTATCCAGTTCAAACTTCAAATCAGACCCTAGTGAATTGGCTGTAATATCATTGGCCTTCTCTTTTAGAGCTTTTATTTCTTTGCTATTAATTCTAACAAATTCTGAAATCGTGTAAAGTATATTCTTTGTGGATTCAACTCGATCTTTGTAGGGTTTTAGCATGTGGGCTTCAGTAACGAAAGAGATGCAATTGAATAAAGTGGCATATCCCGTAGAGTATCTTGGTGTTTCCAAATAATCTTGAATCCCAGTATCCGGAGTTCTACCAATTGAGTTGACATAAGGCGTGATGGTATCTTCTTTTTGCTCCATGTCCTTATAAATGAAAGGGACGAACTTCTCCCGAGTAAAATCTCGAAGTACCTTATTCATTTTGTCTGGTTGAGAAGTAATGAGGGTCATGGTATATTGATAATCTGCTCCATTACTGGTATGTGTATCGATAAAGACACTAGGATCTAACCACTGAAAAATCTTCATGAACGTGAAAGCATTCTTGGAATCTGCTTTGACAAAATCTCTATTCAGATCAAGATTTCTCGCATTTCCTCTGAATCCGTGCTCCTTTGGACCCATTTGATTGGCTCTTGAGACCGAACCTCGGTTATGGGCGCCTCCAACATTGTAAATTGGAATGATGGCATACACCAAATCATTTTTACTCTTGGCGTATTTCATTTCAAATAGAATACTATTTGCAAAACTCATGCAAGCATCAACTCCACAGGATTCTCCAGGGTGGATTGCATTGTTGATTAAAACGACGGTTTCTTTAGAGAAGTCATTAATCACATATCTTTTTGTATTCGGATAGATTAGAAAAACATAGATCGGTTTTCCATAATCGGATTCACCCATTTCCACTAATTTGGCGCTACTGTATTTCTGTTCTAAGTTTTTATAAAAATCGATTACCTGATCATAAGTAGGTGTTTCACCTTTCTTATACAGATTTAAAATTTCCGGTTCTTGTGAAAATAGATGGAGAGCCCCAAAAAGAGTGACGATGATTGAAATAATTTTCATAAAGTAAAATTGAGGACTAAAATTAAGAATTTCCTCTCAATTCCTTATTTCGCCACAAAGTAGTATTCTTTGTTGGCTTTATAGATTTGCTCAAAGTCTTTTAATTCAATTGCTTCTTGTCCAGACAGATGGTCTTTCAATTTGTAAATACGCATTCCACAGTCCTGAAATAAATTGAAAATATCGGAAGGTTCCGTTCCATAGAAATCGCTTGCGCCTAAACCAAATTCAAACAAAATTAGAGGCCGATCTCTTTTGATTAATTCCTGAGCCCCTTTTAATACACCAAATTCAGCCCCTTCAACATCGATTTTGATCATGTCGATTTTTGTTTCAGAAGGAATTAGATTGTCCAGTTTATTCAACTTTACATTGATCTTTTCAATCTCTGGATTTTCCACGGCATATTTCCTTTGCTTGATTCCAGAGTAGGCAGGAGCATTTTTCACATAATTGAAAGTAGTTTCTCCCTCTTGATCAGCTAAAGCTAAATTGTGCAGACTTACTTTGTTTTTAAACTTCAATTCAAGTTTTTGAAACATGTCGGGGATGGGCTCAAAAGCATAATGTTTCCCATTCGGAGCTAGTTTTAAAATCTCTTCCAGAATTTCTCCTTTGTGGCAACCCACATCAATACAGTTGGAATTGGGTTTCAAATGCGATTTGAAAATTTTGAGCGTTAGCCGATCATACTCCAGATTTTTAGTAAGATCTAAGTGCAGAAACAACAATATTTTTCGAATAAGCTCTTTCACTTTTATAAATGAAGTTGGCAAAAGTAGGGATTTTATGAAGTATAAAAAAAGCCCCTCGAAAGGAGCTTTTAAATTTAATGTCTGATCATTGCGCGTTTGACATAAGAAATTCCTTTTTCTTCAATCTGAATTAAATAGATTCCTGTTTCTAAACCGCTTAAATCTAACTGAATGTCCTCTTTATGACTGGCATCCATTTCAAAGACAACTTGTCCTAGAGAATTCATCACTCTTAAATCCGCATCATACAAGTTTCGATTCAATTGTACATTGAAAACACCTGTCGACGGATTCGGGAATAAATTCACTTCCAAACTTAATGGATCATTTTCGTCAATCGAAGCATTTGGATCAACGATTACGGTATAGGTTTCTATAGTTTGACAAATATTTCCACCTCCATAATCCGTTGAAATGGTAACTGTATAAGTTCCTGCAGTCAATCCGAAAATATCTTCTGTTGTCGCTCCATTGTCCCAGTTATAAGAAACCGATAATGGATTCGTTCCTTGATCATCCACCGTAATATTGATGGAAGCATCAGTACAACCCACGCAAGACTCAAATGTGATAACGGTATCAGAAACAATAACACCATTCACACCGTCAACATCATAGCTTAAATTCATGATACAACCTGCATTATCGGTTACTGTTAAATTATAAGTACCGGCACTTAATCCTGAAATATCTTCTGTAGTTTCCGAATTGGACCAGTTATACGTGTAAGGTGAAGATCCCCCTGTGATGTCTAGGTTGATGGATCCGTTTGCTTGTCCACAAGTTTCATCAACCACAACTTCATTACTTGCGGCCAAGGTTCCAGTATTGTTTAAAACAGTATACGTTTCTGTAAATGAACATCCGACATCATCCGTAATTGTAACTTCGAATACACCTTCATTTAAACTGGTTAAATCTTCTGTGGTTTGACCGCCAATCCAAGCAAAGGAATAAGGAGAAGTTCCTCCCGAAACGGTAACATCAATTCCTCCGGTACCATCGCCACAATTTTCATCAGTTACAACCGCAGTGGCACTTAAACCAGCAGTTTGGTTCAATACATTTGCTGTTTCAATAGCTTGACAGCCATTAGCATCAGAAACAGTAACAATATACTGTCCAGCATTCAAAGCCGTTAAGTCTTCATCTGTAGAACCACTATCCCATGAAATATCATAAGGCGCTGTACCTCCAGAAATAGTTAGGTCAATAGCTCCTGCACCATCTCCGCAGTTTTCATCCGTGACAGATGATGAGAGGGAAAGATTACTTGGATCAGAATTAACTGTGAAGGTTTCTGAAAGTGCACAACTACTGCTAAATCCATAAAATACAAGTACATCTACCGTATAGGTTCCAGCCCCAAGGTTTGTGATATCTTCCGTTGTTGCTCCATTACTCCAAGTATACGTTGCGAACTGAATCGGTTGTTGAGCATCAATTTCGATATCGATAGAACCTGCAGCGTTGTTACAAATTTCATCCACAATTGTAACTGGATCTAGCTGAAAATCTGCTTGGTTTGTAACATTATAAGAACCTTGAACATCACAACCATTGTCATCGGTAACGGTTACATCGTAAGTTCCTGAATTTAAACCTGAGATGTCTTCAGTAGTAGCTCCATTCGACCAGGAATAAACATATGGTTGAGTTCCGCCAGACATCAAAATGTCAATCTCTCCTAAACCATTGTTACATTCTTCATTTGTTAAAGTCACACTAGCAATTGAAAGGTCGCCACCAAGATCCGAAACAGAAGCATTGTAATTGGTTTGACAACCACTGCCATCGTTGACAACTAAAGTATAATTTCCAGCCGTTAACATAGTAATATCCTCAGTTGTTGCTCCTGTAGACCATGCGTAAGTATAGTTTCCATCTCCACCACCAACTGTGATATCGATCGAACCATTCGCATTTCCGCATGTTGCATTTGTGATGATTTCGTTCGCAATATTCATGTTTCCGGAGTTATTGGATACGACAGCATTTAAATTCACGATACATCCGTTGTTATCGGTTGCTGTACCATTGTAAATTCCAGCATTCAAACCTGTAAGGTCTTCAGAAGTTGCTCCAGTATTCCAGTTGAAAGCAATTGGAGGGATACCACCAGTCAAGGTAACATCAATTTCTCCTGTTCCGTCTCCACAGTTTTCGTCTGTAGTATTGATGGATTGTAGTAAAAAGCTTCCAGAATTGTTGGAAACATTAATGGAGTTGTTAGATACTTGACAGCCATTATTGTCGGTTATAGTTACCGAATAAGTTCCGCCAGCAATTGAAGCTAAGTCTTCTGTTGTAGCTCCAGTATTCCAGCTGAAAGTATAAGGCGTTGCTCCACCAGATACTGTAATATCAATCGATCCATTTGAGTTGGAGCAAATCTCATCCACGATATTCACTTGGTCAATTGTAAGTCCTCCTGTTGTATTGATTACTTCATAAGATTCAATTTCTTGACAACCAACTGCATCAGTAATCGTGATTTCGTAAAACCCTGCGCTTAGGCCAGCGATATCTTCTGTGTTTGCACCATTATCCCATGAAAAGGTCAATGGGACTGATCCGCCGTTTACTGAAATATCAATTGCACCTGCACCATCTCCACAGTTTTCATCCGTGATATTCGCGTTTGAAATTGTTATGCCTCCTCCTGTATTGTTTACTTGATGAGGTCCACTAGTAATGATACAACCTGCATTATCTGTAATCGTACAAGTGAATGTTCCTGCTGATAGACCTGTTATATCTTCGGTTGTCGCACCATTGTCCCATGAATAGGAGATAGGAGCTTGTCCTCCTCCGATAGTCAAATCAATACTTCCATTGGCATCTGAGCAATTTTCATTGGTCAAGGCTACATTCACTATAGAAAGGGAACCAGTATTGTTGTTTACAGTTAATGATCCATTTGCTTGACAACCTGCAGCGTCTGTCACTGTGTAATCATAGGTTCCAGCATTTAGGTTTGCTAAGTCTTCTGTAGTCGCTCCATTTGACCAAGAATAACTGTAAGGCATTGCACCACCTGAAATAATCAGATCAATAGATCCTACACCATCACCGCAGTATTCATCGATGACAACTTCATTGTCAATGCTCAAGGTTCCATTATCCAAGTTTATTAAAGCGTTTGCAATTTGTTCACATCCATTTGCATCTGTAATGGTACATGAATAATTACCAGCAGCTAAGCCAGTGAGGTCTTCGGAACTTGAACCTGTATTCCAGGCAAAAGTATATGGAGTTGTACCACTAGATACGGTAATATCGATAGCTCCCATATTGTTTCCACAAATTTCGTCCGTTGTACTTACATTATCTAAACTTAAAGTTCCAGATTCGTTAATAAGAACAAGGTTCCCAGTACTTACAGAACAACCTGAAGCATCTGAAATTGTACAACTATAAGTACCCGCAGATAAGTTGAATAGATCCTGAGTTGTTGCACCGGTATTCCAATTGAATGAATAAGGAGCAGATCCTCCCGAGAGAACCAATTCGATTTCGCCTAAACCATTTGAACAGACTTCGTTATCCAAATCAGTATTATCAATAGAAAGTGTTCCGCTTTGATTGTTTACTGTATAAGTCGGAGTTGTTATTGAACATCCATTGCCATCTGTAATCGTACAAGTGTAATCTCCAGCACTCAATCCAATAAGATCTTCTGTGTTGGATCCATTCGTCCATTGATAGGTATAAATTGGTTGGCCTCCAGAGACCAAAATGTCGATACTACCTTGGCTATTTCCGCACACTTCATCAACGGCATTTCCAAAGTCAAGACTTAGAGTTCCTGCATCGTTTATAATTGTAGCATCAGTTGAAACTTCACAACCGTTAGCATCCGTCACTGTAAGTTCATAAAAACCTTCAGCAATATTGCTGAGATCTTCCGTTGTGGCTCCATTTGACCAACTAAATGCATATGGCATTGCACCACCGGTAACTAGGACATCAATTGAGCCATTTGAATTTCCGCAAGTCTCATTCGCAACCGTTTGGTTCGTAGCTGAAAGACCTCCAGTTTGGTTTGAAACTGTGAATTGCTGAGTAAGCTCACAACCTTCAGCATCATTAATGGTTACCGTATAGTTTCCAGATGAAAGTGTGTTAATGTCTTCTGTAGTTTCAGAATTCGACCAGGAAATACTGTATGGGGAGTTAGTTGTGAAAATACTGATATCAATTGCTCCCATTCCATTACCACAATTCTCATCAGTAACAGATGAAGAACTAATCGCTAGATCACAATCAGGAACGCAGTTTCCTACTAAATTGATGATGTCGTACGATCCATTTGCTTGACAACCATTGGCATCCGTTACGGTTACATCATAAGTTCCTTGAATGATTTCGTCGATATCTTCAGTCGTTGCCCCATTACTCCAGTTGAATGAGTAAGGCATGGTACCTCCAGTAATTGTTATATCTACAGCTCCTTCAGCATCTCCACAATTTTCATTTATAATGGAAGCTGAAATAGAAAGTGTTTGAATTTGGGTCACATCGAAGGATTCTATGCTGATACAACCTGCATTGTCTGTTACAGTCAATTGATAGTTTCCTGCAGTTAAGCCTGAAATGTCCTCAGTTGTTGCACTATTCGACCAAGAGAAAGAATAGGGTGCTGTTCCGCCAGAGATCATGGCATCAACTCCACCATTTGTTCCTCCTTGACAAGAAACTTCAGTTATTGTTCCTGTGATCGTTGGACCTCCAGTATTTGGAATAATAAAGCTCGTATCTCTAGAACAGTTATTTGCGTCTGTTACCGTAACAGTATAGGTTCCTGCAGTTAAGCCTGATACATCTTCTGATGTTGCTATAACTGAAGCACCATCTGACCAGCTAAAAGTAAAGGGTGGAAAATCTCCTCCAGCAGTAATGTCAATAGCTCCATCCGATGCTCCACATGCCGCACTTGTTACTCCACCAGTAATGTTTACGGGATCTGGTTCATTTAAGGTAATGGTAGAATCAGGAAGATCCGATGTCAAACTGATATTCCAATCGAAAATATAGCCATTATCTAAGGCGTAGTTATCGGTAACATGTAAGGTCCAGGTTCCATTCAATTCTGTTCCTACGAATGCATTTAAGTTTTGTGAAGGCGTGTAGGAACCTTGAGGTAAATAATAATCGGTTAGAGAATTCCCAAATGTTGAGGTATAGGTGTATTGCGGAACATTACCAGAAGTGATTTCGTCCGTCATGACACCATAGGTCGGAGCTAAAGTCCAGCAGTATTCATAACCAATACCAGGTGTTGTATTGGAGGCATTCCATTGGTCAACAGGAGCAGATGCAACGGGTTCACCCATGTTTGCGGTACACCATGTACATCCTGTAGGTCCCACATTTTTCAACTCCACCATTGTTCCATTTGGTGCTTCCAATTCAATTGTTAAGTCATTGGCATATGAGTGTTCCATCGTTGCACAAATACTTTGAAATTGATTGATGTCGTCCAGAGTTTGTCCATTATTAAATCCTGCAATTACAATGTCGCTAGTATAAGACACACCTGTTCCATCCGGTAAGAATGTTGTCCCCGCATTGAAATCTCCTCCAATTACAACAGCTTCCGCCTCACAACCATAGATATCTTGAATTTCAACTAAATAAGTCGTAGCGTCTAGTCCTGTAATGGGTAGGGCCGTTGACATGTGTGTGCTTGAATTTCCTGTGACTGTGTCAGTAAGCGTAATAGTGAAGGGAGGATTTCCGCCTGAAATGGCGATATCAACTTCTCCGGTACCATCTTCGAAACAAGTTAAATCATTTCCTGACAAGGCAAATTGAATGGGTTGATTGTCGTCAATATAGAGTCGAACTGTATCTGGTGGCGAACAAATTTCAGGTTGAAAAATAAGATCGATATATTCTTGTCCTTCCGAAATCCCATCAGCAAAAGCATCGATGATGATAGTTGCTGAAGATTGTCCTGCCGGGATAGTTAAGATACTGTCGATATAAGCATAATCAACTCCATTTGTAGCGGTACCGCCAATTGTAAAAGGAATATTGATGTCAGCGGCTTGAGGACCATCTAAATTAAAAGTGAAACTTGCTTGAATACAACCTTCAAGAGCAATTCCATCTGCATTTACCGTATTTGCTAAAGCCGAGATATTTGGTTGAATTAAAGAGTTTTCTTGAAGTAAAACTGCAGCGTCGTAAATTCCGTCTGAACCGTCTGCAATCATCAATTTAAGCGTATAGATTCCACAAGGAGTAAGGCCTGATTTGGAGGCCGTCATTAAAGTGGTGAATCCATCAAATTCTATGTTTGTTCCACCAGCTGTATTGTCATTATAGAATTGCCAAAACGAACCATTATTGATCGAATTGATCGTAACTGGTGTAGTTGTTCCGGGTACAACTGCTAGGTTTTCTTCTCCAACGATACCTGGCCCACTAATATAGAAGGCAAATACATCATTAAAGCCCGAATTCACAAATTCATTGTATTCTTCTGAAAGGAAGTTATAATTAAACTGAATTTCGTCTCCTTGTACTTCAAAATCAAACTGTAAAACACAGGCATCGAAAGTTTGGAATCCTGCCAATTGATCCAGCAACGGATTTCCAGGTTGATTCATGTCTGTTCCCATGCCTGGATCTGTATTTGGACCTGGTGCATCAAAAATATTTCCTGTGGAGAGGATTACTCCTGAATTCACTCCTAATCCAGTACCATTAAAGGTGAAAGTTCCAGACTGTTGATTGGTTCCAGTAACCGAAGCATTTGTAATGGTTACGTTGGAACCCGCAAGGTTTTCACCTAATTGTTGGGCCGTAAATCCATTTTGAACTGTAAGTTGAGTATACGAGATAGTAGAGATTGCTGCGAATAGCAGTAGCAATAATGATTTCTTCATAACACAGTTTTTAGCGAATTCTAAAGATACAGAAACTAAGGGGATTAAGCGAATTTTGGTGGTTCAGTTTTCTTAAATTCTATACAAGTGATCGGATTCCTAATCCATTAAATAATTCTCAAGAATGAAAATATTGATACCCAAAGCCATCATTAATAAAATGAAATTCATGAAATTCCATTTCATCCCTTTCTTTTTTAAGCGGGAATAAATAAAGATGCCTGCAACGTGAAAGACAAAGATCAATAGAGTGATAATATAGGGATAAAATCGGCCTTTTTCATCATCGGTAAATATCATTTCACTTATCCAGATATAATTGGCTGGAAGGATAAGATTGAGTAAAAGATATTTGAGTTTCATTTAATCTTTTTTCTTTGAATTAAAGGTTTCGAGATTCTTCTTTTTCAAACTTTCTAAATCGGCAGGGGGTTTGTGTTTCCATCTTTTGTGAGTCCATAGCCAGTATTCCGGATGAACTAATATTTGTTCTTCCATTGTGGCTATGTATTTATCTAAAATCCCACCGTAAGGTTCTGCATTCGGATTTTCAGTGAGAACCACAGGCTCAACTTCGTAAATTCCTCTTGAGATTTTGGTGTTTTTCAAATAAATGACCGGCATATTGTATTTGCGTGCTAAAAGTTCACCGCCATAAGCGAAAGGGGTGTCAACATCAAACATTTTTCCCCAAAAAGCTCGGTGAATATTAGGAGGAGATTGATCCGCCAATACCAGAACTGAAACAGGATTATTATTCTTGATATTCTCTTCAATTACGTCTTTGTAAGTTTTAGCGTGAACGATCTTCATTCCGAATCTTCCACGACGTTTATTAATCTCGTAATTGAAGAAAGGGTTCGTCAGTGGTTGTCCTATTCCAACAGCTAAATGAGGTAAATACAAGTTTTGAGAGGTAATGATGTATTCCCAATTATTGCAATGCGACCCCATTAGAATCACACTTTTACCCTCTTTATAATACTTATCGAATATTTCGGTATTCTTAAAAACGATGCGCGATTTCAATTGCTTTTCCGACATGGTCATGTTCTTCGTCCCTTCGAGTAAAATGTCTGCCACATGCTTGGAATTCTTTCTATAAATTCTAGAGATTTCAGCCTCAGTGATATCCGGAAAAGCTCTCTTTAGATTTTCAGATGAAACATCTTTTCGGTACTTGATGATATAGGTCAGAAATAAACTTAAAACATCCGAAACACAGTACATCACTCCAAAAGGAAGTTTTGAAGCTGGGATGATCAGGCCATAATAAACTAACTTAATTCCCATTGATTCGGATACTGTTTTTAAGCTAAAACTAAGCTTCTAAGTTAAGGATTATTTGGAATTGGAAATTCTTTAATCCAAAATCTCATCCAGAATTCACAAAAATTAACTTGAATTGAGGGTGATGTGTGAATTTCAAAGTGCAAAGTTTGAAATGAAGACTCGAAATCTCATGAATTATTACCTACTACCTTTCACTAATTCCTCCATCATCCAAACGTCCAAACGTCCAAACATCCAAACATCCCCAAAAAAACCTACTTCATCAAAGTCTCCACCGCTTTCTTCAGCTGGGCATCTCCGCCATTAATCACTTCGCTTGGTAGATTTTCTTGCTTCACGTCAGGTTCCAATTGGTTGTTCTCTAAAAGTTTTCCGTCTATGATTCCTCTGATTCCTACTTGCGGAATTCCAAAATTGGTTTTCCCATCCATCATGGTCTCCCACCATACCGCTGTTCCTGTTCCGGGTACTGGCATTCCGACTAATTTACCAATTTTAAGTGCTTTGTAAGTGTAGGGAAACATGTGTGCATCCGAATAATTTCCTTCACTCATTAAAACACAGCTTGGTTTTTTCCATTTGAACATAGGATCTCCTCCCATGTTTTTCTGACCTCGAGGCTCGAAAGTCATGTATTGGGTTCCTGTCAGGAATGTAGCTAAATCATCATGAAGCCAGCCGCCACCATTGAATCTTGTGTCTACAATCAATGCTTTCTTTTTGTGAAGTGGTCCGAGTGCTTTTTCAAATACTTTTCTGAAACTTTCAGAATTCATGCCTTGCACATGCACATAGCCGATGGTACCGTTCGACCATTCGTCTACTTTTCGCTGACATTCGGCTTTCCACCATTTATAAGCTGCGGCTCTTTCCGATCTCAAACTAAAAGGTTTGATGATTTCAGTCCATTCGTCTCCACCGTTTTTAAATTTCACGACAAGCTTTTCTCCAGATTTATTTTTCAATAAGGCATAATGATTCATTTTATCATTGATTTCAATGCCGTCAATATGCGTGATGATTGTACCAGCTTTCACTTTCTTTTCTGGGGTGATTAAAGGTGAATTCGGTAACAAACCTTCTATTTTCAATCCATTGGAATAATTTTCATCAAACCAAGCCCCAAAAGAAGCTGTATAGTTTCGAACTGCTGGTCTCCCAAACCATCTTCCTCCTGTATGCGAAGCGTTTAATTCGCCAAGCATTTCGGACAGTAATTCCGCGAAATCTTGTCCAGTGCGAATATTTGGAAGGAATCTTTCATAATTCTTCTTGTACATTTCCCAGTCAACTCCGTGTAAATCTTTTACATAAAATTTTTCTCTTACCTGTCTCCAAGCATGTTCAAACATGTATTTTCTTTCTTCGATAGGCTGAATTTCAAGAGTTCCGGTAAGCTTGATTCCTTCAGCTTTTTTAGAGGCTACTTTAAGCTTTTTGAGTTTGCCGTTCTGGACATAAAAGATGTTCTTTTTCTCTTTGTCCCATTGCATGCCATAAACCCATGATTTAGTTTTAGCTAAGATTTTAGTTTCTCTGGATCTTAAGTTCGTTGTCCAAATGTCAAACCCTTTTTCGAAACCTGCCGCATAGTAAAGGTTTTCTCCTTCTTTGTCCACCAAGAAATCTGATAATCGAGAAGAGTGAATTGTTAGTCTGACTTTCCGATCTTCAAGACCCTCTAGGTCAATTTTCAACTCTTTGACATCTTCTTTATCCTCGTCTTCTTTGTCTTTTTTCTTGTCCTTATCTTTATCATCGTCTTTTTTGGCTTTCTTTTTCGCTTCTTTTTCTTGCTCTTTCCAGAAAGCATAATCCGACTTACTCATTTTGTATTTATTGTAAGCATCCACGGTCAAAAATATAGCATGAACATCGGCATAGGCACCCCAAGATCCATGGGATCTATAACCATGTCTATCCGTTGCCCAATAAACCATTTCACCATCCATGGCAAATTTTGGCTGATAATTGGAGTAACCTGAATTACTAAGGTTGATTGGCTTCTCTTTACCTGAAATATTGATCAGACCTATATCTTCATTCCATCGATCATAAGCATAAAAATGCACCAATAACCACTTGCTATCTGGAGCCCATTCGAAATATTGATCACCATCAGAATAGGAATAGTTTAATCCGCCGTCAAGAACTGACCAATTCTTTTTCGAATCTAAGTCGTATGCTCTGACTTCCGTTCGATTTGCTAAGTAGGCAATCTTCTTTCCATCAGGAGAAAATTTAGGTTGAAAATTCTCTCTCTTATCTTTTACTATGGCTGTTTCTTTGAATTCCATGGCATTGTAGAAATAAGGAGTTTCTTTATCGATTTCGGCCATGTAAATGTCCCATGAATTTTCTCTTTCTGAAGCATAAACCAGCTTTTTACCGTCTTTGCTGAAAGAGACATTGCGCTCTTGCTGAGGAGTGTTGGTGATTCTTTTGGTCTCTTTGAATTCAGTTGAAGTCACAAAAACTTCTCCTCTCACGATAAAGGCAATTTCTTTTCCATTTGGTGAAAGTGCAAATTCAGAAACGCTTCCCGAAAGTCTTTTCTCGATTAATTCATCTTCCTGAATATCCAGATTAATTTGAATAGATACTTTTTGCTCAACTCCATCTTTCATTGTGAAAATCTCACCATTAAAACCATAGCATAAAAGACCATTGTCACTGGCAGATAAAAAACGAACTGGGTGATCTTTCTTTTGTGATAATTGTTTTCCAAATGGGTTGTCTAAAGTCCCTTCCCAAACATTGAATGAACCCGATTTTTCAGAAAGGAAAACGAATTTATTGTCTCCAATGAAAACAGGGTTGCGGTCTTCACCTTTCCAATCGACTACTTTCTTGAATTCTTTTGATTTTTGATTGTAAGTCCAGATGTCTCTAGTCACCGAAGATGTATGATGCTTTCTCCAAACATTTTCATATCCTTTTCGGTCGTGATAAATCATCAAATCACCTCTGATATCTAAGTCATGAACGGGAACTGCTAAAGCCAACCTTTCTCTTCCTCCTTCAACCGAAACTTTGTAAAGTTCGCCTAAAACAGGTGATGGATAGGTTGAAGAAGTCATCGGATCCAATCTCGAAGATTCATAATACACATGCTTGCCATCGGCACTAAAACAAGTGGGTATATCCGCAGAAGAAAAATGAGTCAACTGCTTGGCTTTCCCACCTTCAGAAGGGATTACATAAACATCATAATTTCCAGATCTTTCCGAAGCAAAAGCAATTTGCTTACCATCGGGCGACCAAATTGGATGATAATCATACTCTTTGTGAATGGTTAGTGGTCTCGCTTGTCCACCTTTGGCATCCACAACGAAAATATTTCCATTATAGGAAAAGGCAATTTTGGATCCATCAGGAGAAATACTTGGGTAACGCATCCAAAGGTCCTGACCGAATAAATTGAAAGTGAGTAAGATAAAACAGAAAGTGTAAATAGTCTTCATTGGTTCTTGAATTTTCTCAAAAATAATAATTCGATGGAAATAGGAGGGGTAAATGTTGCGGACTAGGGTGAGGAAGGTAAAAAGTGAAAAGGAAAAGGTAAAAGGTTGGGAGGGGAAATTAATGCGGATACCGATCCCAAAAATTATGTTCTTCATGAAGAAGGATGACCGGCTCATCTGATTTCTTTTCTGGTTTTTTCATTTTACCATTAGGCCAGAAAACACCTTCGAAGTTTTTAACGTAAAGTTCTGCATGATAAGTTTTCTTTTTTCCATGACTGATAAATACCCAATATCCTTTTTTGACTCGACATTCTTCAAAGAATAATTTTCCTCTTAGTTTCCCTCGACTATTGTATTGTTTCCAGATACCAACGGGTTCTCCCAATTCATAAAAACGAACTTCTTTGATTTGCCCATTGCTATACCATTCCGTCCATTTACCGGTTTTAAGATTTTGGGAATCATGTCTGTAAATAGATTTCAACTGACCTGAACGGTAGTAAGTATGTCGAATTGAGTCGAGATGGAATTTGTTTCCGGACCCAAAAATGGGTTCAAATAGAAGAGGTCTGTCTGGTTTTGGGTTTACGGTTGGGGTGTAAATTTTGGAATAAGAATCGTCAAAATGAACTTCAATCATAAAATTGTATTTAGAGTCTCGGATTTCTTTCCAATATGAAACAAGTTTGGATTTTGAGTCAATTTGAACTTGTTGAACGATTTTATTTGAAGAGAACAACGTGAACTGTCTATTGCTGTATCTCCCTATTTTGTTAGAGGTTACCCAGCCATCATAAAAAAATGAATCCATCTGAATTAATCGCTTTTGATCTTCTGTTAAAATCAAAATTGTATCCAGTTTGAACTTTATTGAATCATTCACAAAAAAACGATCGACTACAATTTCTGTCATTGGTTCGTGTTGGGGAATGTATTCCCGCGGTTCCAAACCATTACTCAAAAAAGGGTGGGGAAATCCATAATTTTCGTTTATGGTGGCATACCAAAAACTTGTAGGTTTATCCAAACATAAAAAACTGCTGTCTCTAAAGTCAAGACCATTTAAAGTATAACTCGATTCACACACAAACTGGATGACATCATATTTTTTCCAATTACTACCATTGTCGTAATGGATGGTCCAATTTCCAACATGAGCTCGACCATCTTTAAAATACATGCGATTAATTAAATCTCCATTGAGGTCCCACTGTAGCCATTCTCCAACCGCCTTACCCTCTTGGAATTTCATTCGCGAACGCATTTGTCCACTCGCATGATAGCGTCTCCAGGTAGAATCCGGTTTACCATTTTTAAAATACTCTTTGGCTTTGATTTGTCCACTCGGGTAATACCGAAACTTAGCTTCAGCTTGCCCCAAGGAAATGAGAGAAATCATCAGAAAAGATAGGAAGCACACACGCATGTTCCTATAACGAAACCAAACAAATATTATTTTTCCTTAATCGTATAGTTAAACGCAGAGACGCAAAGTAGGCGCAGAGTTCGCAAGGGATTCTAAATTCCAATTTTTAATTTTAATTCTTCATTTTTCATTTTCCGAAGCTTTTTTCAGACGCCGCAGCTTTAGCGAAGGAGTCAGCGAAGGAGCTACTACTTAAAATTCAAAGGATATTCTTTCGTAATTGATTCCTTTTCTTCAATCTTAAGTTTATTGAAAGATTTGCCGTATTTTGATTTGGATTGCTCTTCCCAAATCTCTTCATAGATTTTTCCAACCTCAAAAAAGCACTTCTGATATTTATCAAAATTGTCACCATGCTTGTTTTTATCTAGACTAATATTGGCTTTGGTTTTATTGACGAGAATGTAGCTTTTAAGCTTTTGTTTGTGTGCTTTATAATCACCTTCAGTATTGGGTAGACGAAATTCGTTTTTCTCGTTGAGGCTTAAAAGTAGAACGGGATTCTGATCTTTTTCTTTGAGTTTATTCAAATCCATGTCTTTGAGTCCATGTTTTTGGCTATAGGAGATGGATGTAAGCCCAAGAATCAAGAAGATCAAAATCGCTTTAGGCATCTTTCACCATTTTTCTTTCGACATAAAAAGTAGCAAAAGGAATTAAAGACGCGGCAAGAATTATGAGTTTTTCTTTTATTTCATATTTCGCTGTCTGAAACAATCCAATAGCCATCATGATATAGGCAATGAATAAGAAACCATGCGCATAACCGACAATCTTATTCGGCATGGGCATGTCGTACATGTACTTTAAAGGCATGGTTAAACCAAAAAGTAAATAGGAAATACCTTCGAGTATGGCGACTGTTTTAAATCCTTTGATCATTGTTTGATAATTTTGAAAGTTTGGTGTTTACCCTCACTCAGAACTTGAGCCAAATAGGTACCTGATTCGAATGCTGTGAGGTTAATTTCATTTGCTTTTATGTTTTTAACTAGCACCTTTCCTTGCAAGTTTAATAGCTGAATTTGATCTGTTTCCTCTAATCCGGAAATTCGAAATATTCCCGAACTCGGATTGGGATAGATTTCGATTTTGCTAGATACTTGTTCCAAGGTATTTAATATCGAATTCCCCGTGTATTCGAGTTTATATATTTTGTCTGAAACATTTTGTCCGTCAAACATACCACCTATCAAGTATTTAACTGAATCCGTTGCATTTCCAATTCCTCTTTGGTCCATCGGAATGGTATCGTAAGTATCCGAATACCACCAAGTTGTTCCAGATTGCAAATAAAGATCGCGATCAGAAGGAGCTACAATTCCAGAACCATTATAATCGATCCCATCAAAATTATAAGATAAACTAGAGCCTCCAATCCAATGCCCTTGTCCATTGACTTGAGTTGCTGCCATTCGATATCCAAAAATGGTAGCATCTGGCGTAGAAATCGACCAGCTGACATCAGTTGGGTCATTCGGATTGATGATGCCCATTCTTAATTTATTCTGTGGGTTAAAATCCCAAGATGAGGTTCCGCCAAAATAATAAATCGTATCTCCAATAATTGTTCCCGAAGCTCCAAAGCTTTTGTAATCATGGGAGTTTGGAACCGAAGTTCCGCTTAACCATTGATTGTTTGCCGGATCAAAAATCTGACAATGCTGAATATTCGCTGTGTTCTTCCAGCCTGTGACCAAATAGAGTAAGCTATCTTTCCAGACGGCCTGAACATGATCGTCTGTAGCAACTGGAATAGCTGGTGCATCGCTCATCCAGGAGTTAGTTTGTGTGTTGAAGCGATGAACTTTATCAGAAGTAATTTCACTTCCATT
Source organism: Bacteroidia bacterium (assembly GCA_030427935.1). Classification (GTDB taxonomy): domain Bacteria; phylum Bacteroidota; class Bacteroidia; order Flavobacteriales_D; family Crocinitomicaceae; genus JAGQYP01. The sequence continues at coordinate 21,155 of JAUICI010000041.1, forward strand.
CGATAAAACATGATAGCCTCCGGTAACATAAATAATGTCTCCAATTCGATTCGCTGCCACTCCAAGTTTTCCAAGAGTGTCTGGCATGTCTGGAATGGATTCAACCGATCCGGAAATCGTATTGTAGCGATAACTTCTCAAGTGAATGCCTGTTTCACTCAATGAATTATCAATACCCCCAAAGGTGTATATGTATAAGGTGTCTCCTTGCCAGCCTTCACAAACGGGGTTGTTTGTTACTTGTTCTGGTAATTGTCCTACTTCAGTTATGGTCCATTGTTGTCCAAACCCAAAGGAAGAAAAAAGAAGAACTAAGAATAAATATGATCTGACCATGCTCAAAAATACGAATATTAGAAGAACTCGGGCGGTTGCCTCAATTCGTATTTCAAATCTTTTAAGGTTGATGCCTTGATGGCAATTTTTAAACTAAAAGACTGGTTTCCTCCAATTGGAATCCAGTGGAAACTCAATTCCCAACAGTGTAAGTCACGGTATAAGTCAAGAGTCAAGTTGGTAATGGCTATGTCGGAAGGATCACTAAAGTTGACATTTCCTGTAAAACCAATTTTCCATTTTTTGGTGATGTTAAAGTCTCCACTGAATCTCAAGGTTTGCACAATATTGAATGTATCTAAAGCTCCGTTGGAACGATTGAAGTTGAAATTATAAGAAATGTTTAATTTCCACGGAATGGCAAAATCAATGTATTCCCCTGGATGCAATGAGATGTAGTTGATGTCCGAGTCCCATCCAGTTCCATATTTCTTTTCAATCTGAGACATCCGCTCACGACTTCTCTTTGAAGTGATAGTGAAAACCACAGAGGCATTTGCTCGAGTTAATAAAGCGAGTTTATTGTTTTGTCTTAAAACCCATTCGTTCACAATGGTTTTGGTTTCGGTATCGTATCCATAAGGAGATAAACTGAAACCGCCAATAATATTCAAAAAGGGGAGTGGGCTAGAGGCGAAATCGAACTTAACATCTGAAAAATTCAATGAATCCAAGAAAATATTGTAGCTACCAGAAATATTTGCCCGATCTAAAATTTTAATCTTTTTGAATCCTGTTACGGTGTCTTTTGCTGATCTTACTTTTAGCTGAAAATTGTTTCGAAACGCATAGTTCACTGCGCCGTATTGACCAGCACCGCTTTCTCGATACAAACTTCTCTCATAAGGCGACCAAGTATGCAGTTCACCATTTGTTCCCACATATTCTGTTCGGTAATTCCCCATGTCTGGTCGATAGGAAAAACTTAAAGAGGGGTTCAGTTCATGTCTTAAGGTTGTTCCATTTTTTCCTTTGTAATAACCATACAAACTGGTAGTCAAGGCACCATTAAAAGAAACATCATGGGAATAACCAACTCCTCCAATGGTATCGATTACTTGTTCTTGCAAGTCATTGTCCCAATATTTGTTGATATACTGAAAATTCAAACGACCATTATAGGTTACGGATGGATTGAAATTCAGTGCTCCTCTAATTAGTTTCACTGTGGTGTTCAAGGTGGCGGTATGACGAATTCCATTTAAGAAACGATCTTTAATGAATCGTTCATTATTTGCGGTGTAGTTGTCCTTGCTTTTGACGTATAGGGAGTCATTAATGGTGGCTTGGTTTTGGAAAGTTAAATTGTAAGTCACCCCAATTTTATCATACCATTTGGAAGATATGGCGCGTTTGGCTTTGCTTCTAAATGGAATGAATACCCGGTTCATCGTAAAATTATAAGTCGGAATATCTAAGATTAAGTTTCCGCTTTCCGAGTTTTGGTTTAATCCGGCCTTCATGCTCATGTTGAAAGGTGTTCCAGGGAAGAGTCGGTTCAAAGTGATGCTCGAATACAAGGTGTTTTTGAAATAATCCGGGTTATTAATGTCTGTACTGTTTTTCGTGTTATTATCAGACTGAAATCGAATATCAGCATTAAAACGCCAGTAAGGATTTGCTGTAGGTTTTTGTTGATGTCTCCAATAAATCGAGAATTTGTTGATTTTATTCGTGTCAGGGAATGGGTCTCGAAATTGTTCAAATCTCAAATCAATATTTCCGGAGAATTTATAACGATCTACATAGTTCGTTACGTTTCGAACCCCCCAGGAACCTTTGGTGTAAATGGTGCCATAAAATGTCGTTTCCAGTTTTTCTCCCAAAGGAATATAGTAACCGAAATCCTTCAGACCAAAACCGAAATCTATGGAAGCCGGAATAATTTCCGGAATAATAATACCATGCTTTTTCTTCTGCACGATTGGAAAGAAACCGAATGGAAGTCCTACGGGT
>JAUICI010000240.1 GCA_030427935.1 Bacteroidia bacterium
CACTTTATCAACCCCAATTACATTTAATTCCTTTTTATAAAACCTAAAACAAAGGTCATAATCTTCCGGGTAAACCTCCGGTTCAAACGCATTAACCGAGGCTAAATCTTCTTTATGGATCATCCAGCAGTGAGAAGGGATCACACATTCTTTGTAAAGATCATCAAAATTGGATCCTGTTTGGGTCATTTCATTGAGCCAATCTTCATATTTCTGATAACCATCGCCAATCTCATCATCGGAAAAATATTTGACCAATCCGGTTGTAAGATGACCTTGTCCATTTTTGATTAATGGCTGGACCAAGTTTTCCAATTTTGTTCTCGGCATGATATCATCTGAATCCATGCGTGTTACAAACTGACCACAAGATTGAGCATAAGCGGTTTGAAGTGCCGGAATAATGCCATTTCCTTTATTTTGAAGAACCTGAATCCGTGTATCTTTTCCAGCGAAAGCGTTTATAACTTCGAGACTGTTGTCGGTAGAATGATCATTTACCGCGATCAGTTCCCAATTAGTTTCTGTTTGACTGAGAATGGATTCGAGACACTCCGGAAGATAAGCCGAAGTATTCTTGAAAGGCATGATGATACTGATTTTTGGACTTTCCACAGAACAAAATTAAGCTTTCTGCAAGAATTCAAGATTTTCGGTATATTTCGGATAGAAAACGAATTTAAATCACTTGTGCTCATGAAGTTAGTTTGCATTCTCGCATTTATTCTCTTTTCCAGTTTTGTTATTTCACAGGATTTGTACTTGAAAAAAGATCAAGGCAAGTTTGGGTATCAAGATGCACAAGGAAATTGGAAAATCCAGCCCCAATACGAAGATGCTTGGCAATTCTCTAAGAATCTCGCTTTGGTGAAAAAAGGAGGGAAGTGGGGATATGTGAACCAGGCAAATGAAACCATTATTCCCTTCGAACTCGATAAGGGAGAAATTCTTCGAGATACGTTGGCTTATGTCATGAAAAATGGAAAAGTAGGATTGATCTCATCAGGTGGATATTTTCTCGCCCCTAAATACGATCAAATTTTGTTTAGCCAAGAATGGAAAACCCAAAAACTGCAGAATGTTCGTGTACGGGAAAAAGGTAAGTGGGGGGTATTAGACCCTGTTTCAAAAAAGCTCATTGTTCCTGCCAAATTCGATAAAATTGAGACGGCCTATTACTTACAGGATACCGCATTTGTTTTTACTCAAAACGGATTGAAGGGAGTGGTTTCATCAAATGGAAAAATTTTGATAGGTGCAATTGCAGATGAATTTAAGAGTTTCGGTAGTTACAATGTAGTGTACAAGAGAAATGGTAAAATGGGAGTTGTGAATAAAGGGGGACAAATTCGATTAAAACCTCAGTTTTCTTTCTTACAAAATTATTCAGGTAAGGACTCGCTTTTTACAGTTTTAGAAAATGAAAAAAATGGTTTGTACAGACTTGGGCATGGGTTAATTATTCCATTTGTTAAAGGAGGAGTAGGTATAAAAAAAGTACCTCTTTACGATGGTTGGACTGAGCTTCCTGATCAATACAAATCCTCGCCTTATGGAAAAGGCAGATTGAAAGAGGATTGTGGAGTTAATTTTGGTAAGTCAGGAGGCTACAATAATATGGATTATTATTCCTTTACAGGTAGAGGAACTAAGCTCAAAGGAGAACCCTACCCTCAGAAAAACGGAAATATTTGGGTTGCAAATCCTGAAAAAGGGGGAAGGGGATACTATGTTTACGATCGAAACGGTAAATTACTTACGCCAAAACCACTCTTGGTCTACAAGCAAATAGAAACCAAGAAGGGAAGTTTGGTAATCAAATCGGTTGGAGATAAAGTGGGGATTTATAATCCTGAAACTAAGAAATGGCTGGTGCCTGCTGTTCACAATAGGGTAGAATATCTTCCCAAAATTGCTTCTTTTTACTTTGGTTCGAATCAAGAAATGACCTTATTGTCAGATGATCAAAATACAAGAATCAATGGAATTACTCGACAACTAATTGCTCCTTATGGATCCGATTTTTATTATTTCGAGGTGAAGGAAGCGGAAGCAAAAAAACGGGTAATCCAGATCCAATACGGCGATCCTCTTTCGAAACACCAAAAAATCTCTGATGTTTATGAGCAATCTTCAGACTTCATAGATGAATATGGAAGTACCATGTCAGCCGCAATTAAAATTGAAAGAAATGGTAAAAGCTTCTATTATAATTATGTTGTGGATAAGGAATATGGACCTATTTCAAATGCGCGTAGCGAAACTTTTTCTGACGGACAAAATTACTACTACTACACTTCTATCTTGATGAAAAATCAAGAGTATATTCTTTTGGATGAAGTCTACAAAGAAGTGCTTTCAAAGGTTAAAAATATTGAGAACATAAAAGTTCATGTAGACCGCAATAAGAAGGATTTATTAGTCTTTCAATCCTTAGAAAATGGAAAACATTATTGCTATAATTTTGACACACGCGAGAGAATAGAATTGCCAATAGTTTCTTATATAAACACCTTGTCTTATGATTTTACTGAAGTTGATGAAGATCCTGAAACCAATGAACGAGTTGCTTTAGAGGATTATATACTCGTCGTGGTTGGGAAAGATGAAAAGGGTAAGAAAATTTATAATGGAATTCGTTGTAATTCCCTTGTTTTTCAATCGATAGAGGAATTTGATTATGGCCATAATGTCTTTAAGTTGAAAAAAGATGGAAAATGGGGGCTTTATTCAGTCCAATATGACAAGTTAGTAGAACCCTACTATGAGGATAAAATAACTGTAGAGAGCTCAATGAGTTACTTCTTGGATCGATTGGTTGTATCGGAGAGCTGGGCAATTATGGATTCCAAGACAGGGAAAAGAGTCTACCCGTGGGATTTCGAACCGGGATATCAGAAATTTGGTAAATATTATCATCTTTTTACCTACTGGTATGGGAAAGAAGGTGAATCTGAGAATGAGGAAAAGGTCAAATTGACTCAAGGAGAATACACCTATTTAAGCCCCATTTCAGAACTTAATGGAGATTTCTTGGATGCTTGGACTTCAAACACTTATGTCTATTTAGTTAAGAAGAATGGAAAATGGGGGATCATTGATATTTTTGAAAATGAGATTGTGCCGATTATTTATGATAAGATTGAGTTCAATTATACTTTAATCGAGATTTTTGATTACCAAATTAGTCCTTTGATTCTTCATTTAGGTAAGGAAACCACTATTTATGACCTAAGAAATCAAATGTTTTTACTTCCTTTTGGCGTTCGGAAATACGATTTGAATTTTGATTATGCGGATTTTGGTAGCCCCATTATCTATCTAGAAGATGGGAGAAATGGAATGTTAATTTATGATTGGTATAGAAAGCAAGTTAAAGATTCAGGACCGGTTTATAAGGAAATAAATTACTTGGATGAAACCTATGCTTTAGAGTTGAAAAAGGAAGGGCAAATTGAATTGTTCATTGATGTGAATAAGCACGATACATTCAAAATAGATCAAATTCATAAAGACTTGTTTGAACTATTTTGGGTTTCAAAAGGAGATCAACATTATTTGATGGATGCCAAAGGAAATATGTTATATGAATTTCCGGAGGAACCCAAGGATGTAGAAGGAGATGAATTGACTTTCTTTTATGAAGCAGCAGGTAAAAAAGTTTATTGCCATCAATGGGGAGAAGGTCCGGATGGTGAAAGTTTGGGTTATCAAGTGGATACGGTTTCTACAACTTTTGATTTCATTCGAAGCAAAAACTTCTCGGTTGTTTACAAAGAAAACGGTCTGTGGTATGCAGCCAATTCTAGTTTAGGAAATAAGACCGAAATTGGAAAGAAAAAACCAGATCAAATATA
>JAUICI010000241.1 GCA_030427935.1 Bacteroidia bacterium
CATTGCAACACATGTAGTAGACTGATACTTTTACAGCACCTTCTTGTTTGACTTTTATTTTTTGAATGAAATCGGCAGTTCCATCGAAGTAGTCGATGACCATATCGAAATTGACATCCTTTTCTCTTTTGGGTTTTCCTTCTTCAATTTTTCCTATAAACTCAACATTTTCAGATTCTGAAAACGTAATAGAAGTGGGAATTGGACCAAACTCTTCAGTTAAATGCATGGAGTAAATGTGCCAATTTTCATCCATGTCAGCTGTAACTTTGATCACATCTGACTTTCCGTCTTTACTTTGGCTTGCAGTCCATCGAACTGGGTTTTCTTGGGTAAAGCTTATACCCGAGCAAATCCATAGGAAAACAAAGAATAAAATTTTCGATTTCATAAAATTGAGATTTCAATGAATCAAAAGTACGCAAATCAATTAGATTTATTGAACCTGCCTTTAAGATTATTCTTGAAAACCTAAGACACAAAAAAAGCGACCGAAGTCGCTCCTAAATATTTAAAATAGAAAATGATTACAGGATCTTTACATCCATGATGTTTCGTATGGGCAACCACATGCCCCCCTTTAGACAGATGTAATGCTTTCCGGTAGACCAAATCGTAGTTTCCACCGCTTTGATACCTTCTGAATCTTTGAAAATAATTCGACATTTATTGCGATGCAAATTTCCTAAGCTCGTAGCATTTTTAAGTTTTTTTAAGAGATTTGGGCTTTGTTCGTCTGCTTTCGAATCTTTGAAAGTCAAACTCGAAATTATTTCTTTTTCGACAAGAGTGTAGCGATTTACATTTGATCTTACTGTTTCCATTTCCTGTATAATTTTGTTTGATTTGAGCTCAAGAAGATAAGAAATTAAAATGGAAAATCCAAGAAGAAAAATGAGTTCGTATGAATATGTTATTTTTCTTTCAGTTTAATAATCAATATGTTACAATTTTCACTTTTTATTTTGTACTTATTCGAGCAGCAAAATCCAAGGACGCCAATAATCTCAGAATTAGATTCGGCAACTAAAGTATCTATTCTTTTGTGACTATCTATTTTTCGGTCAGTTAGAAAATCAGAAATAAGCTTAGAGCCTTTCATACCTAGCGGAGTGAATCGATCACCTTCTCGCCAGTTTCGGATGATGATCGGCCCATTTATTTTTTCCAAGTCCAGATATATTTCATCTGATTTAAAATTTTCAATGAATGATTCATGCCTTACCTCTACAAGATTATTTTCGAAAGGGACTTCTGTAATTTCTATGGATAGGTTAACGGGTTCTTGGAATAAAGACCGAATAGAAATATGATCAGATTCTCTGGTGAAAAGATGAGGAGGTAATTCAAATCGTTTTCCTTTTTGACTTGAAATCAGTTTTTCTAATTCCTTCAGGTGGGTGAAATGACCATCATATTCTTCTAGTAGCCATTGCAAGTGAATTTTTTCTGACAAAGAGTTTATCGAAATTCTTCCGATCCCGGACTCCGTTTTTAGGTGTTGATTCAAGAATGATTTTTTTTGATTCAATACATATTCTTGAACATGTTCAATTCGCTCAAAGTTTTTTCTGAAACTTAGTCTGTAATCTGGAAATAGCTTTTCGATCTGCGGAAGCATCTCTAATCGAATACTGTTTCGGCTGTACTTTATCGACTCATTTGAGGAATCCAACTTATAGTCGATCTTATTTTTTTCAAGGAAGTCTAAAATCTCCTGTTTTTCAAGTTCAATAAGTGGTCGGAAACGATTGCCTTTGAATAATGGTATTGGAACTAGTCCATTGATTCCCGTTCCTCGAAATAAGTTTAAAAAGAAAGTTTCAATTCTGTCGTCCAGGTGATGAGCTGTAACCAAAACTTCCAAATTATTTTGAACCATTATTTCTTCAAACCAGGCATAACGAATATTTCTTGCAGTAAGCTGAATGGATTCATTATTTTCTTTCGCGATTTCATTGGTGTCAAACTTTTTTAAGTGAAATGGAATTTGATTTTTAGCACACAAGTTTTGGACAAAAATTTCCTCTTGATCAGATTCATCTCCTCTTAACTGAAAGTTGCAATGGGCTACTTCAAAACTCAAATTACAGTTTAAAAAATGATGGAACAGGAATACAGAATCTGGTCCGCCACTAACCGCTAACAGAAATGAGGTCTTTTTTCTGTCTAGACCTGCCTTTTCAATTGTATTTTTTAAATCAAACTTCATTTACAATAGATCGAATCATGCTTTTTGCTTTTAGGAGACATTCATCGAATTCGTTTTCAGGCGAAGATGCATTTGTAATAGCACTTCCAACTGGGAAAGTAGTTGTTTCTGAAGGAAGGTGATGCATGATGGATCGAATAACCACATTTAAATCAAAGTTTCCTTTTTCATCAATATAACCCACTGATCCGCTATATAAACCTCTTTGAAAGTCTTCAAAATCCTCCATTAATTCCATGGCTCGGATTTTTGGTGCACCCGTCATGGAGCCCATAGGAAAAGTGGCTTTCAAAATGTCGCTAAACTTAATCTGATCCGAAAGTTTACAAGAAATCGTAGAGACTAATTGATGCACGGTTTCAAAAGTTTGGATTTCATTGAGTTTTTCGACTTGAACAGAATTTCTTTTGGCGACTCTAGAAAGGTCATTTCTCACCAAGTCTACAATCATTATATTTTCGGCTGTTTCTTTCGGGTCGTTTTTTAGTTTTTCCTGGAGTTGGCGATCTTCCAATTCAGTGTTTCCTCTCCGGATTGTACCTTTTATAGGCTGACTAATCAACTTGTCATCTTCTTTTTTGAGAAACCTTTCAGGACTTGAGCAAAGAAGATAGTTGCCCTTATATTCCAAATAGGCATTGAAAGGCGCCATGTTATTTTCCATCAAATTTGAAAAAGTAGCTTTGATGTTAATTGGTCCTTTCAGTTTTGGCTGAACACAATAGTTTGTCTCATAGATATCACCTCTTTGAATATGCGTTTTGATCTTCCCGCAATTCTTCAGATAATCGTCTTTCGAAATAAAAGAATCACTCAAATCCTCTCTTTTTTGTTTCGAATCACCTGGGAAATCAAGGTTTGAATTCTTTTGTTCCGTTACTACAAATAAAGCCAGAGGAAAATCAGTGTCATTTTTGTTTTTACTTTCTACTTTCGAAAGCAATGTTTTAAGGTCATAACTCAAAAAACAAAGAATCAATTTACCCGAATTCTTTTCAATAAAATGATCGATATGATTGAAGGACTCAAGGTCGGTTACCTCTAACAAATCGAGGTACTCCTTACCTGAAAACTTTCGTTCGGGAAAATTGAAATAGTATTCCATTCGCTAATTTGCTTTATGCCTCGTTCAAATTTGATTCCTCGCAAAGTTAAAATTTCGATAGAGCAGATTTTAAAATAAGCGTAACAATTTGTAAATTGTTGCCACTTGAATTGATTATAATGAGATTAATATACTTACTACTTGCAAATCTTATCCTCCTTTTTGCCTCAAATAGCTTTAGTGCCGATAGGTATTGGGTGGCTGCTGGAGCAGGGAATTGGAATGATGTCAATAATTGGTCTGCAACTAATGGAGGTGCCTCAGGAGCTTCAGTTCCGGGTGCTGCAGATGTAGCAATATTCAATAATAATGGACTGGGAAATTGCACGGTAGATATAGCTGTAACTTTAGGAGGGATGACCATGAACAATTATACCGGTTCAGTGGATCTAAACGGAAATACATTTCAAATAACTTCAGGTAATGTGGATCTTAGAAGTGGTACGATTGACGATGGGACTGCAACTTCAACATTTCAAATAAATACAGCTGGGACTGCCAATTTCCGAGGAACTACATTTAATCG
>JAUICI010000042.1 GCA_030427935.1 Bacteroidia bacterium
AATTTTTCAATTACTTTTTGCTGAGCCAATGAAAAGCAACCAATTCCTGTTAAGCCGCCTCTTTTGGATAAATTGGATTCAATAAATGTTACTATTTCCTGAGCTTCTTTCGGATTTGTTCCCTCGAAATAATCGGAGTCTTTGACCAAATGGAACTGCATAGCTTTTTCTGAACGATTAACAGAAGGGTTCACGATTAGTTGAGAATCATAGAAAGAATGATTTGAAAAGGCAATCAATTCGGGGTTTTGTGAACGGTAATGCCATTTCAACATTTCATTTGGCAATCGAAAATGAGCAGTATCTAGGATTGACGGTCCGACTTCATTTCCTGAGAAAAAATTACTTGGTGGCATTTGCATTTTATCGCCAACAATGATTACTTGTTTAGCCCGATACAATGAAGGAATGATGTCCTCTTCTGGAATTTGACTGGCTTCATCGATGACCAAAAGGTCAAATTGTTCTTTTTCGAAAGGCAATATTTCAGAGACACTCAAAGGGTTCATCATCCAGACTTTCTTCATGCTGAAGACCCAATTACTTGATTCAATTTCACAAAGTTCACGAATCGCTTTATAGCTTCTAGTTTTTGAAAATTCGTGAGTGAGTATTCTTTTCCCAATACGACAGGATTTTTTCAACTCTTTTTCTGAAGACTGCAATCTACCAGCGGGTGTGATAAGGAGCTCTTCCAGTTCGTTAAAATCTGTTTTTAATTGATCAGCAATCTTTCGGGCATTTACGGATAGATTCTGATTTCTTTTTTCACGAATTTCTTTAAGTAAAGCATTCAATTCCGTCGCATCTATTTCTGAAAGAATGGCCGATTTGTTTAGGATCTTTGAAATATTACTTTGAAATATCTTGGTTTCGATTGTCTTTGAGTTTATCTCATCAGTAAAAAATGGGATGTCGGTTGGGTCTAAATCTTTTAAGGCTTTGAAAATTTCCTGATTTCGTACCACGAAATCTTTGTATTCATCCAATGTTTGAATTCCATTAAATAAATCCTCTACAGTTTGAATTTCCGAAGAAAAAAGGACTTTTTTACTGTGAATTATCTTATCTAGAGAAGCATTCAACTCATCCAGCTGCCCCAATTCTTCGATGGATTTATCCAAAAGAAGGTCAAAGGTGGATTTTTGATGTTCTTGTTTGTTCAAAATCAAATGGAGTTCTTCGATTTCTCTTTCTGGATCGTGGATTTGAAACTCTGTTTTCAATTTGGTCAAACAGGTATTCCATTTTTTCTTTAGGTCGTGATACTTTTCAGTTTTAGAAAATAACTCTTCAACAGAACTTATTGGTGATTTAAGATGCTCACCCATTGACTTGGAAGCCTTCCTTTTGGATGAATTAAACCATCCTTTCGCATTTAAATTCTTTCTCCAAAATTCTATGCTTTCAAGACTCGGAATAGTGTTCCAAACATCTAAGTCAAGAGTCAGGTTATCTAAATCATTTTTTAATTTATAATAGCGTTTGGATTCAGCTTGAAATTTTTTCTTTTGAGAAGGGTTTTTAAGAATGTCAATTTTCTCTTTGAATAATAACCCACAGATAAATCTAGCTTGAATACATTGTCTTTGTAGTTCGGAAATCGAAATAACAGGATTCGGTATGGATTTCAAATTCTTCTCTAATGATTTTATATGCAAATCAATTTTCCCTTCAATGTCAGATGAATCCAATAGAAGGGGATTTAGTAAAAGGAAATAGGTTAAGTCTCTCGCAGAAATTCTTTCGTTTTCAATCTCTTCATAAAGAAATAGTATAAGGTCTTTAATCTGTATCCACTGATCTAAACTTGGCACTTGTTTGAGTGTTTTTGACTGTTTAAACTCAGGGAAAAGTTTAAGCGCGTCATTTAGACTCATACCAAGATCATTCTGGAACCTAAATAAATGATCTAAAAAACGTTCAACCTTAGAATAAGCCAAACCATATTCTTCCAAACGAACTTCTTTATCTAATTTTCTTCTATTGTTTTCCCATTGTTGCGAGAGGGATTGAATAAAGTCTTTTTTATCATTTCCAGAGTCTGTAATTTGAATGAGACTTGAACCTAATCCCGATTGATTTAACTTTTCATGTACAACTTCGATTGCAGCTCGTTTTTCCGAAACAAAGAGTATTTTCTTGCCTTGTTTCAAATTCGCTGAAATGATGTTGGATATGGTTTGAGACTTCCCTGTTCCCGGAGGTCCTTGAACGCAAAAAGATTCTCCAGAGAGACTTCGGTGAATGATTTTTCTTTGGGATGGGTCAGCTGACGCAATTAATGATTGATCTAAAATGATTCTCTCTGTTTCAGTCTCAAAATCTTCCGGATTGAAATCAAACAGTAGTCTTAATGGATTAGAAAGATGTTTTTCTTCCATTTTGCTGATCTCATCAAGGAGAATGTATTTTTTATAATTAAATATTCCAAGATGTGTTTCCCAATTGGATACAGATTCCTTTTTTGGCTCTAAATTGTATTTCTCTTTGAGTAATTTAACCAATAATGGATTCAGTATTTTGCTTTCCCAATCCAGAAGGAGCTCAACTTCCTCTTTGTCTTTATTTTGTTTGATAGAAATTGGCACCAAATAGTAAGGTAATCGGTCCAATTCTTCGTTTTGAATTTCATAAATACCCCAACTCAGATAAAGCGTATTCAAGCCGATTTCCTTTTGAATCTGTTGTTTTTTTTTGAAAAGCTTTTTGATGTCAGCATTCAGTTTTAGCGAAACACGGTCATGACTTTCATCAATTTGAATGTTTAGCTTGAGTACCTTACTTTTTTGATCCAGATTGAGCAAGGGATTTCGTTTGGAAAAATCCATAAGTCGATTTGCAATCGGAGCTATGAAGGATTGCCAATCGGAAGTGCTATGTTTATCAAGGGCTTTCAAAACGAAAATAATGTTGAAAATACTAAGAATACATCGATTTTTACTAAGATGAAAGCCCTAATTCTTCGGATCGTGGAGGAATTCAACCAAAATCTACTTTCAATTCTCTGAATTCACTAATTTTACATTGTTAGGATCAAAAAATGAAATTTAACACAAAGACGATACATGCAGGCTTAAAGCCAGATGAAGCCACGGGAGCTGTCATGACGCCAATTTACCAAACATCCACATATGCCCAGGATGCTGTAGGGAAACATAAAGGCTATGAGTATTCGCGTACTTTAAATCCCACTAGACATACTTTAGAAAAGAATATTGCGGCATTGGAGAACTGCAAATATGGAGCGTGTTTCGGTTCAGGTTTGGCAGCAATTGATTGTGTGATGAAAATGCTCAATCCAGGAGATGAAGTAATCACAACAAGTGATTTATATGGCGGAACGTATCGTTTGTTTACCACAATATTTGAAAAATACGGTATTAAATTTCATTTTGTTGGAATGTCTGATGTATCAGAAATGGAACCTTTCATCAATGAGAAAACCAAAATGATATGGGTCGAGACACCGACAAACCCCATGATGAATGTGATAGATATTGCTGCCTGCTCAAAAATTGCAAAGGCGAATTCTATTTTACTTGCAGTTGACAATACTTTTGCGACACCCTATTTACAAACACCGATTGATTTAGGAGCAGATATGGTGATGCATTCGGCAACGAAATATTTAGGTGGACATTCAGATGTGGTCATGGGTGCTTTAACGACGAACGATGAAGCCCTTGCAAAGGAAATGTATCGAATCCAGAATTCTTCAGGTGCTATAACTAGCCCTATGGATTCTTTTTTAGTTTTAAGAGGGATTAAAACCTTGCATCTTCGCATGCAAAGACATTGTGAAAATGGTGAACGAATCGCACGTTTTTTAAAAGAACACCCAAAAGTGGATCAAGTTTTTTGGCCCGGATTCGAAGACCATCCCAATCATGAAATCGCAAAAAGGCAAATGAGAGGTTTTGGAGGGATGATTTCCTTTTCCTTGGTCGGTAATCAATTAGAAGATGCCCTTAAGCTGGTTGAAAACTTAAAGGTGTTTTATTTGGCTGAATCATTGGGAGGAGTTGAATCCCTTGCAGGTCATCCAGTTTCCATGACGCATGCAGCCATCCCAAAGGAAGAAAGAGAAAAAACAGGAATAGTAGATTCCTTAATTAGATTAAGTGTCGGAATTGAAGATGTAGATGATTTGATTGAGGATTTAAACAATGCATTAAAATAAGTTTATGAGTCAAAGATTTGCAGTTATTGGAGTAGGCAAGTACGGAGCAACTATTGCGAGACGCTTGGCAGAGAAGGGTGCTGAGGTATTTGCCTTCGATTCAAATGAAGACAAAATCGAGAACATTAAGGATGAGGTTGCTCAGGCAGTTACTCTGGATTGTACGGATTCAAAAGCACTCATTCAGCAGGGAATAAAAGATATTGATGTAGTTGTGGTTGCGATTGGAGAAAATTTTGAGGCGACTGTATTGACTTCAGTGAATTTGATCGATATGGGCATCAAAAGGGTTATTGCCAGAGCTAGTGGTGATAATCAAAAATTGATTTTATCAAAAATTGGGGTGGATGAAATTTTATCACCAGAAGACGAAGTTGCTTTTGTCGTTCGTGAAAAACTATTGAACCCATCCATTATTTCCTTTTTGCAGTTACCAGATGACTACGAAATTGCGGAAGTTTTGGCTCCAAAAGGGATCGTGTTAAGAACAATTGGAGACATTGATTTCAGAAATAACTACGAGTTAACTTTAGTCACTGTTAAACGTGTTTTTGATGTCAAGAAAGACGGCGAAATGGTGGAAGAAACACATGTAATTGGAGTACCAAGTTACGAGACTGTTATTGAGGAAAGAGATACACTCGTAATTTACGGAACCAAGAATCATGTAGATCGCTTCTTAGAGATTAATCAATCATGAATTATTTTTTCATTACCGGAGATTCAAGCGGCATAGGAAAATCTTTAAAATCCATTGTCTTAGAAGAGTCTTCAAATTTTGTTTTTGGAATCTCTCGAAGAGAAAGATCAAAATCCGAAAACTTTCAACCAATTCAGTTGGATCTATCAAAGTCAGGTGCATTGGAGGGTTTTGAATTTCCTCAACTCCAAGATGCAGAAACCATTGTTTTAGTTAATAATGCGGGAATGCTTGGGCCTGTGAAACCAATTTTTGAGCAAAATACAGAAGAGATTCAAGCTGTTTATAATCTGAACGCAGTCGTTCCTGCTCAATTGATCTCAAAATTTATTCAAAGCTACGAAAATCAAAAACTTATTATCATCAATATAAGCTCAGGAGCAGCTAACAATCCGATTCAAGCTTGGTCAACCTATTGTTCCAGTAAGGCCGGTCTCGATATGTTGTCACGAACATTAATAGAGGACTTGAAGTTTAGACAGATGAATAATGTTCAGGTCTATTCAGTATCGCCTGGGGTGATTGATACACCGATGCAAGGTGAGATAAGAGCTTCAGAAAAGAAAAACTTCGCTCTTCATTCTAAATTTTCAGATCTTAAAACAAATGAAGAATTGGTTGATCCAACTGTTACCGCAAAACTGATTTACAGAATTTTTACAGACCCGGATTCTTATGATCAGTCATTTATCAATTTGCGGGACTTCTACTAGATGAAACGAACTTGTTGTCTTGATTCAGAATAAATTGTAAATTAGACAAATCGAAGAATCAATTTATCGGATCATGAAAAAAACTACTCTTATCCTTGTTGGATTATCATTTTTATTTTTCAATTTTTCTTTTTCCCAAGGTCATTGGTGTGGAACTGATGGGCATACGGAAAAGTTAATGTTAGAAAAAGGCTTAAGTGCCCAAGATTTGCATGAAAGAATCATGCGTATAGTTGAACATCAACCTTCTGGAAGTCGAGTTGGACCTTATACGATTCCAGTCGTATTTCATATCATACATGATAACGGAATTGGGAATATTTCTCAAGTTCAAGTTCAAGATGCGATTGAAGCCTTGAATCTCGATTATAACCGCATGAATGCAGATTCGGTAGATTGGAGAAATACGGCAAGTGCTCCTTTTCAACCTCAAGTAGGCGACATTCAGATGACATTTAAATTAGCCAAACTCGATCCGAACAATGAGTGTACAAATGGAATTGTTAGAGTAAATGCTCAGCACTTAACTTATAACGCCAATGATGATGTAAAAAGTTCAGCAAACGGAGGTTCAGATTCATGGGATGTAGATAAATACTTAAATATTTGGGTGGTAAACTCTATTGAAACTGACGGACAAGGAACAACCTTGGGATATGCAACTTTACCTTATTTTGGGATGAGTTCGACATCGGGAATCGTTATGCGACATGATGCCGTTGGTAGATCTGGAGTTGGAACTGCGAACTCGGATGGAAGAACTTTAACACATGAGGCTGGACATTTCTTTGGATTACTTCATACGTTTCAAGGACCTTTTTGGGGAGGAACGACGGGTTGTCATACTGATGATTGTTATCAGGCCGGAGATTATATTTGCGATACACCACCTACAGATCAAGCTACTTGGACATGTAACTTGAATTTGAACACTTGTAATACAATTCCAACAAACTCTTCTTATGGTATTGATGCAAATGACATGATTGAAAATTACATGAGCTACGATGCTTGTACAAACATGTTTACTTTAGGACAAAAGGATAGAATTTGGTCGGTAATGGATTCAACTGCCTTTCCGGAATATAATAATTTAGGATCGGCTTCAAACGCGGTAGCCACAGGGATTAATTTACCTGATGTATTATGCCAAGCCGATTTTGCTTCTGATGCGCGTATTGTTTGTGCTGGAGCGACGGTCAATTTCACGGATGAATCTTTTAATTATGTTACCGGAAGAACTTGGTCATTTCCAGGGGGAGTACCATCAAGTACTACTGATTCTGCAGTAAGTGTCGTTTATTCTAATCCAGGTGTTTATGATGTTTCGTTGTCCGTAACTGATGGATCCAATACGGTAGACACCATGCGAACAGGATATATTATTGTATTGGATAATCCGGGGAACAAAGACACTTTGATGGATGATTTTGAAAGCTATGCTTCTTTCCCAGATTTTGACAATTGGGTTGTTCAAACAGGATATGATCAAACTTTTGAGATTACCAATAATGCATCTCTTTCGGGGTCGAACTCTTTAATTCTTCCAATTCATGGGTTTAATGGAATTAGAACAGACGAATTAGTTTCTGGAGTATATGATTTTTCAAATGCGCCGATTGATTCTAATTTTTACATCAATTTCAAATATGCCTACAAGAATAGAACATCAAACACCTCAAATGGGACCAATCATTTAAAGATTTTTATTTCTCAAGATTGTGGCGAATCTTGGTTGGCTAGAAAGAATATTGTTGGCTCAAGTTTCGGAAATGGGGTAGATGGAAACGCATTTGTACCAGGTCTTTCAGATTGGATTTCTGAGGAGTTGATGTTACCGGTTTCTCAAGTTCAATATTCCGATTTCAGATTTAAGTTTGTGATTGGAACTGAAGAAGCCAATAATTTTTATCTAGAGGATGTAAACGTATACATTGCTTCTCAGTCGCATTTAAGTCTAAACGATCCGTACACAAATTCCGATTTCAGAATTTATCCGAATCCTGCAAAAAGTGAATTCAATATTGATTTTAAAATGACTTCACCGGAATATGTTACAGTTGAACTTTTGGATTTATCTGGTAGAAAGGTAAAGTCCTTGATGTCGAATCAAAAAGTGAGTCCGGGAGCATCGAGTTCATTTAATGTTCGAGAGATCTCTTCAGGTATTTATTTGATCAAATTGAATATTAATGGACAAGATTTAATTCAAAAAATCATTTTGGAATAAACTGCACGCATAGAATTCTTTACGGTTAAATCAGGGTAGTAAAACCTTTAATCAACAAATACTACCATTCAAAATAGATAAGCGATGATCCTAGTCATTCTCCAAGGAATTTCATGGAAAATTTCGTAAATTGCGGAGTTGTTGCTATCTAGAGATTATTGTTGCGAATGTCAATGCGTTTTTTGGATTAATTAAACGCGTTATCCATAGAGAGTCAGCAACACCAATTTACAGAGAACGTTAAAGAAAAAAATTACAATTTAGTTATGAAAAGATTATTCATTAGCTTGTCACTACTTACTGGTATTACTTTGAGCGCGCAAGAAGCGCATAACCACATGTGGTGTACTCAGCACACTCAAATTGAAAAGTGGCTCGAGGAAAATCCGGACAAAGTAGAGCAGTATAACAGATCCAGACAGGAATTAATAGAATTTAGAGATGATTTCCGAGCGAGTAATGATTCTCGTGCGAGAGGAGTGGTATTGACAATCCCAATTGTCTTCCATATTGTACATGATTATGGACCAAGTAATATTTCCGATGCTCAGATTTATGATCAGTTGGCTATTTTGAACAGAGATTTCAGATTGCAGAATTCTGATGCAAACAGTGTAAATGCAGCTTTCCTAGGAATGCCAGCAGATATCGAAGTAGAGTTTGCTTTGGCAACTAAAAAGCCAAATGGACAATGTTTCAACGGAATCACAAGAACTGCATCTGAATATACTTCTGGAACTGAAAGTCAAAGAGTAAATGCAGTTGTGAGTCAGCACGGAAATTTCCCTGGAGACGAGTATTTGAATGTATTCGTAATTACAGATGCAGGTCAGCCCGGTGCAGCTGGATATACTTACAGACCAAGTTTCTTTGGTGATCAAATGAGTGCAGGGATTCACCTAGCTCATGATTATATTGGTTCAATTGGAACTGGTACAGCACAGAGATCGAGAGCTTTGACTCATGAAATTGGTCACTGGTTGGATTTAGCTCATCCATGGGGGAGTTCAAATAACCCAGGTTTAGCATCAAATTGTAGTACGGATGATGGGATAAGTGATACACCAAACACTATTGGATGGACTACATGTAATCTCAATGGTACTTCTTGTAGTTCTTTGGATAATGTAGAGAATTACATGGAATATTCTTATTGTACGAAAATGTTCACGCCTGGACAGAAAACAGACATGCGAGCAGCATTAAACTCGGGTACAGGAGGTAGAAATAATCTTTGGACAGCACAAAACCTTGCAGCAACTGGAGCAGATGGATCAAATCCTTATTGCGCCGCCGAGTTTGAGGTAAATCGAAATTATACGTGTGTTGGTGGAACTGTGGAGTTTTCAGACTTGTCTTACAACACAGTTTCAAACTGGACGTGGAATACAACTGGTGGAACTCCAGATGATGCGAATGCGCAAAATCCAATAGTAACTTATAATACTCCAGGTCTTCACCCGGTTACATTAACTTCGGGAGATGGAGGTTCATCGGATTCTGAGTTTAAGAATAATTTCATTCATGTATTTCCAACAACTCCGGGAACATTCCCTCACACTGAAGATTTCGAGGGATATACGAGTTTACCAACTAGTGGAATTGTTTCTGGTTTTGACGGTCATCCTTATGGATGGGAGATTTATAATGGTGTTGGTTCATCAGGATCGAAGTCGATTAAATTCAACGCTTTTGCTTGTCCATACGATCAATTAGAGAGAGAATTTGTCTCTTATCCTATAGATCTTTCTGGAGCGACGGCAGGACCAATTGAAATTTCTTTCAAAGTTGTTTATAAGGAAAGAGATGGTATGGTTGGTGCCGAGAAATTATTTGTTTATTTCTCAGATGATTGTGGTGAAACATGGACATTAGGAAGACAATGGTTTGACACACAGTTGAATCAAGGAACAGTGAACTTTGCTTACAATCCAACATCTGCAGGTGAATATGTGATGCATTCGCATACGATTCCAGACAATTTTAAGGTGTCTAATTTCTTGTATAAGTTTGTTTGGAAGAATACAGGAGGAAACAATATTTTTATTGACGATATTAATATTGCTTACGAAGGAACAGCTGCACTTGAAGAAAAAGAGCTAGACGGATTAAGTGTATATCCAAATCCTTTTAACGATCAAGTGACTATTAAAACGCAATCCACTTTGAGTGATGCGAAAATTCAAATTTTTGATGCAAGAGGAAAGTTAGTTCAATCATTGAAAAAAGATATTATAGATAATCTTGTGATTAACACTTCTGATTTTGCTCAAGGACTTTATATTCTTGAAATCAGAAATGGAGATTTCTCAAAATCTTTTAGAATTGTAAAATAACATTCAATAACTATATGTAAAGGGAATCGAAAGGTTCCCTTTTTTTATGTCTTAATTTTTTAACTCCTCAACTATGGAATTCTTGAAAAAGTGGAGGCTACTTTGGCTTGTGTTAATCCTATTGCTCTTTGTTTTCGGTGTTTATCATATCCTAAGTGCTAAGACGAATATTTACCAAAAGCAATTGGGTTCTATCATTATTACTCTAAGGATAAAAGAACGGGATGTAAGTCAGGATGAGGCCCAATATTATAAGCAGTTGACTCTGCAAGATGAGGGAGGGAATTTCAAGTTTGAGCAAGATGAAATCTTATCGAGTAATCAGAAATTACAAGTGTATCTGCTGATTGATGAAAAGACAGAAAGGTTCCTTGTCATTATAGATGAATGGCATTGCTATTATGTATTTAATATCATGTTGGCGGAAATGGAGAGGGTGAACTTACCCTGCGATGCGAGTATCGAAGAGATCCTTTATTATCTCGGTCCACAGATTCAAATAGCGGATGAGGTAAGTATTGGCGAATAAAAAAAGGGCTTCCATTGGAAGCCCTTTTCAATTATTTTAAATGGAATCTTATTGAACAACTACTTTGTGTTGACCAATTCCAGTTGAAGTTTTAATTCTTACGAAATAAATACCTTTTACATTCGTATTCATGTCTAATTCATAAACTTCTCCTTTGTTCATTCCAATTTGGATCGTTTTCATAACTTTTCCATTCATATCCGAAACTTCGATTGTGAAGTCATCATCAATTCCGTGATTGTTGATGAATACAATTCCAGAAGTTGGGTTTGGATACAATGAAACGAAGTTATCTAGATCATTTTCAGTTAACGATGTACAATCAATTAAATCAATTGTAACCGTTGATGAATCATTTGTACATACTCCGTTAGAAGCGATATATGTATAAACATACTGTCCAGCAGCTTCTCCGTTGAAATCAACAGAGTTTCCTGAAACAGGATTGTTTTGATCATCATACCATGTTCCTCCTAAGTCAACTGTTCCTGTTAACCCATCGAAAAGGTTTACCGTACCGAAGTTACACTCTTGAGAGATTGTACCGTCCATTCCAGCAGAAGGATTTTGGAAAATTTCAATTGGAACAATTACTGAGTCGTATCCACAAACGTTAGATACTCTGTATTCCAATTCGTAGATTCCAGCAGCCTGGAATGAAGATGAGTTATAATCAGAACCAGAAACTAAACCGATAACTGGGTTAATTTCAGTCCATGTACCGATTGAATCAGCACCTGAAACAGATGTATTCAAATCATGAGTTGTTCCACCACAGATAAGTGTCGCAACTGGCGTACCAGCTTCAACTTCTAAATCTGTTAGTCTGATATTGAACAAACCTTGATCGAAAGCTTGGAATCCATCAACTTGGATGTAATAAACTGTTGATGGAGAAAGTCCGCATAATTCAAATGTATTTGGATCAGAGTCTCCTTCAACAACGAATTGAGACCAATCACCACAATCTGAAGTAGAGTAGATTGAAGTATAAGTATCAATCATAGATCCTGAAAGATCAAAACCTACTTTTCCTGATGCAGGAGAAACAAATCTGAACCATACAGTTGCAAGTGCATTCGCTCCATTTCCTCTTGTCTCCATTGGGTGAATTGTTGCACCACTGTTAGAGAACGTATAAGTCGAATCATAATCTAAATCAACTGCAAAACAAGTTGAATCGTTTACGATTGGAGTAGCTACAGTAACAGGACCAGCAAATGGATTATTTGTTGGTGAACCACAATCAGAATAAATAATGAAATCATATACCATTCCATCAGGTAATCCGAATAATGTATCAGGGTTTGTGTTGAATGCTACAGTTGTTCCGGTACCAGGAGTGAATCCAACTGGACCGTATTCTACATTCCACATTGTTTCAGTTCCACCGTTCAACCATTCTAGTTCAAGTGTATCCGAAGTTACATAACCAGCTTGGAAGTTTGTAGGTGCAGGACATACTGGATCTGTAGTGAAGTTAACAGGTCCAAAAGCCATTGAAGTATCACCAGCTCCACAAGCAGCGTAAACGTAGAAATCATATTCTGTAAACTGATCTAAACCAGGGATTGTGTCAATTAAAGAGTTACCAATGAAAGACATTCCAGTTCCAGGAGTAAATCCAGCAGGACCATATTCGATCTTCCATTCAGTTTCATTTCCTCTTGGCGTAATTGTAAAGAAAACGCTATCAGTGTTCACGTTTGTAACGTTTACATCTGTGACCATTGGACAAGTCTCGTAATACCAGCTAATACATTTTCCATTATTGATTACTGGATCGTTGAAAGAAACTTGAGCATCATTGTTATTTGTTTTTGTTCCTACAGTTGCTCCAGCACCAAAGTCATTTGCTGGGTCACCAAAGTCAACATCGTCATAAACAAATCTGAACTCATGTGTTCCTTCATACATTACCAACTGTAGGTTACCTTGATCAGCTCCTCCGAATCTTGCTCTATTCCATTGAACGATCGCTCTTCTGTTTGGAGCAGTTCCAAGAACTTCATAATAAACGTTACCAGTTGTTCCCAGATCATCCCAGTAAGGATAGAATCCATTGTCTCCAAGAGATGCAATTGGATTGTTTGTAATTCCTACACCTCCGAAAAGTGTTCCAAAAACAACACCTCCGTTGTTTCCTACAGAGATTTCATTACTAATCTCATCATCTAATTGGAATGCGAATGGCAAAGTAATTCCTGTCGCTCCGTCATCTCCGATTGTCGCTCCAAGTGCTTGTCCCGTTCCTGAAATATCTTCAAAAGGAGTTGTACAAGTTGAATCCCAATCTAAGAAACCAATATTTGGATCTGGAATTCCGATGGAAATCGGTCCATCAAATGGATCATTCTGCATTGTACCACAATCAGCATATAAAATGAATTCATATACATCTCCATTAGGAACTGTAAATAAAGTATCCGGATTCGAAGTAAAAGGAACAGTAGTTCCAGTTCCAGGTGTAAATCCAGCTGGACCATATTCTAAGATCCATGCAGTTTCAGTTCCACCGTTTGTCCAATCAAAAGCAATTGTATCCTCAGCAATGTAAGTTGTCTGGAATGCAGTTGGCGCTGGACACACAGCATCAGTAGTAAAGTTAAGAGGTCCAACCCAGATTGATGTGTCATTTGTACCACATACAGCTTGAACATAAACGTCGTAGTCTGTATTCTGAGTAAGGTTGTCAAATGTTGTATCTGATGCTACCGATACACCCCAAGTTGTTCCTGTACCAATTCCAAATCCAGCCGGACCATATTGAATGTTCCAGCTAATTTCCGAACCAGTTTCAGTCCAATCAATGTCTGCATCTGTTGTTGTAATATTGGATGCAGTTAAGTTTGTAATTGGAGCACATGAAGCAACCTGCATATTAACGTTATCAACAGCTGCTGGAATAGTAGATCCAAAAAGACCATCATTACTCCACTCGAAAATAATTCTAAAGTCTGTACCACTGTAACTTGGATCAAGAGTGAAAGTTTCAGTAGTATATGTTGATTGACTATCAAAGTTACCACCTAATTGGATAATACCTGTTGGGGCAACGCCTGCTGCAGTTATTGTAGTTCCAGCAGCTGGAGTAAAAGTAGTTGGAGCAACATATACTCTCATTTTATCCCAAGCTCCAGCTTCTCCTTCTCCTAACCAATCAAAAGACAATTGGATGAATGGATTACCTGGTGCAACCTGGAAATCTCTAAATGCGTGAGAAACAGAAGTAATACTGTTATCATAGAAGTGTGTAGCACCATTATCATTAGAGACATATAGTGCCTGTGTTCCACCGTTGTTAGTAGCTGTTCCTACATGCCATTGGTTTTCTTGTCCGCCATTAGCAGTTTGCCAGTTTCCTTGTCCAGTCTCCCAATCTTGCATGTATGGGAAAACAGTAACAGGAATCTGAGGAGTAGAGAAAGCAAATGGTCCAGACCATCCACTTAAATCACCTCCACCACAATCAGCTCTTACATAATATTCGTAAGATGTTCCTGGTGTAAGCGGTGAAACGTTATACGGATTCGTAACTCCAGAATATTGAGGAGTTCCAGAAGGCGTAAAACCTGCCAATCCAATCTCGATATCCCATTGAGAAGCTCCACCACCAGTATTATCTGTCCATCCTAAATCAACAGAAGTTGGTGTAATGTTTGAAGCTGTTAAGGCAGTTGGTTGCGCACAAGAAACAACTTCAACGATACTGAAATTGTCGATGTACACATCCCAGTCACCAGCTAGTCTAGTACCCGCAATTCTCCATTGTACGGTACTTCCATTTGGTACTTCAACTCCTGTTGTTACCGTACTCACGGTTACACATGTTCCAGAAGGAGAATGATTGTTTTGATCAATCAGTGTGTCTTGAATCCAAGATCCACCTCCATCTGTTGTGTGTTCAAGGATTAGCGTCCCCCAGTTACCTGTGGTAGGCGTGTTTGAGTTCCAGTTTACCACCTTGTAATCAAAGGAAATATTGATATCTCCTCCAGTAGCCGAGGCGGTTGGTGAAATCAATTCTCCATTTGGTACTGACCCATATAGGTTTTCTCTTGCCGAACCCGTTCCACAATCGTTGGAACCGGAGGTATCGAAAGAACCTGTAAACCCTCCAAGGCCTGCATCAAAATCTTCCGTGATATTCACCTGTGAATACCCAATGTTAGTGAAGACTCCAAGTGCACCTAGAGCGAATAAACTTAGTAGTTTTTTCTTCATAATAGAAAGCTTTAAATTCAACATTACTAGCTCCTTACTCCCTAAATATTGTATGTCGGCATAAGGAACTAGTTTTTAATTAATTGCAAATTTAATCATTAAATTAACGTAATACTCTGTTTTTGTTAATATTAGACTAACATTAACTTAAAATCGATGAAAAACTCGTTTAAACACATAAAAGGAATAATCAAAAAATTTAGTTTCTTCGTAGTATGGATTTATCATTAAATGGAAAAACAGCTGTAGTATGCGGTGCTACACAGGGAATTGGAGAGGCTGCGGCCTTGGAATTGGCAGAATTGGGAGCTAAGATTGTAGTTCTTGCCAGAAATGAAGACAAACTAAAGTCAGTTGTCATTAAACTCAATGAAAAAAATGGCTTAGATCATGAGTATCTGGTGGCTGATTTTTCGATTGTATCAAATGTAGAAGCTGCAATTCAGAATTGGTTAAATCAAGGAAATACCGCTCAGATTTTAGTTAATAATACCGGAGGACCGGCTGGAGGACCAGCAAATGCTGCAGGTTTGGATGAATTTACTTCTGCTTTTCAAATGCATTTACTTTGTAATCATGCTTTGGTGCAAGCCTTGATGCCTGGAATGAAAGAAGCAGGATATGGAAGGATTATCAATGTCATTTCAACCTCTGTAAAACAACCATTACCAAACTTGGGTGTTTCGAATACAATCCGAGGAGCAGTGGCTAACTGGAGTAAAACCCTTGCCAATGAATTGGGTCAGTTCAATATCACAGTTAATAATGTATTACCTGGAGCTACAGATACGGTACGATTAAAATCCATTATCGAAAATAAGGCGGCTAAAACAGGGGATTCAGTTGAAAAAATAGCAGAACAAATGGCGAATGCGAGTCCAATGAAAAGAGTTGCAAGACCAGAAGAAGTTGCAAATGCCATTGCTTTTTTAGCATCACCTGCCGCGAGTTATATCAATGGAATTAATGTTCCTGTGGACGGTGGAAGAACTGGATGCCTTTAGGAGTGTTGAGCAAGCCCTTCGACGCGCTCAGGAACCGTAAGAGTTTTGAGAGGTGTTTGTAGAAATTCGGAATTAATTTATTCTCGAATTACGAATTACGAATTACGAATTATTTATTCAACGTAGCTTCAGCAAAGTTGAACGAATCAGCGCAGCGATGTCACGTGGCCATAAATCACTTCGATATTACCGTTAAGGTCTTCGTATCTGATTTTCCAAACGTAAACCCCGTCTTGAACTTTTTCACCTTTGTATCTTCCGTCCCACCAATCATCTATATGATCTCCTTCGAAGATTAATTCTCCCCAACGGTTAAAAATGAGTAATTCAAATGTTTTGAAATTTCCTCCTTTCGCACCAAAGAAATCGTTCATGCCATCGCCATTAGGCGTGAAGGCATTTGGAACATATAAAAGTGGGTCGAAATAAATGGTGACACTATTGGTAATTAAACAACCGTTTGTATCTAAGAAATTGGCGATATACGTCATGGTCTCTGGTGGGAAAACAGTTGTTGTATCGCAATTTGTACATTCAATAAATTCTGCCGGTGTCCAAAATAACTGTCCAGGACCAGTCGCGCTAGCCCAGATGAGTGCAGTATCACCTTCTAATCCATAATAGTCTGGTGAAACCGTTAAGAAGGTACTTGGAAAGAATTCAATGAACATGGAAGCACTATCTGAACAGCCATTTGTGTCGGTTACGGTTACCCAAATATCTGTTGGAAAAGGTGGGGTAACTAATGGGTTTTGACTGTTTGGATTATCGAAATAAGAAGCAGGATTCCAGCTGTAATATTGGCCGCCAGAAGCTGAAACCGCGATACTCGAACCTTTACAAATCGTTGTATCATTTGCGATATCCGCTTGAATCTGGATTACTTTCACTCTAACCGAATCATTTGTTACACCACATAAATTCGAAACTTCGAGATAATAAATGGTATCTACTTCAGGCGAGGCAATTACGGACGGACTAGTTGTGGAACTTAAATTGTAATTCGGTGTCCAAGAATAGCTATAATTCGGGTCTAAATTGAAATCAACCGATTCTCCCAGACATATAGTTGCATTATCGGGAATGAAATCTGAAGGTGGGTCATTCAGTACTTCTACATTTACCGTATCTCTGATTAAGCAACCCTCAGCAGTTGTAACATCCACATAGAAGTCCATCGTACTAGGAGGATTTACAAATGGATTCGGAACATCATTATTGATTACAAACTGATCAGGTTCCCAGTGATAAGACACGCCTCCACTTCCATTCAACTGGACACTATCACCTTCACACATGGTTCCATCATTGATATTGATTCCACTCACATCGTAAACGGGCACAACAATCGATAAAGTATCAGAACCACATGAGTCTCCCACAATTACCGTAAAAACAGTTGTGGTATCTACTGTAGCGATAGGCGTATTCGAGCTTGGGTCATTAACCAATCCAGCAGGTTCCCAGTGATAAATAATGCCATTATTTGCTTCGAGTTGGATAGATTCTCCGGGACAAATCGTGTCTTGAGGTTGGGTGACTTCTCCTTGGTATATTCCGATATTAACTTCCAAAGTGGTCGTGTCTGATTGAAAACATTCTGTTGTGTCAATTGCCACTAAAGTAACTTCATAAGTTCCTGGGCCTGGATACAAATAATCGGGTTCAAATACGGTTGATGAATCCCCA
The DNA here is from genome assembly GCA_030427935.1 of Bacteroidia bacterium. Classification (GTDB taxonomy): domain Bacteria; phylum Bacteroidota; class Bacteroidia; order Flavobacteriales_D; family Crocinitomicaceae; genus JAGQYP01. The sequence continues at coordinate 17,609 of JAUICI010000042.1, forward strand.
TCTCCAAAGTACCAGACAAAGATGTTTCCGTTCTGACTATCATTTTGAAATTGCACTGAATTTGGTAAACAAATAATTCCATTTGGAGCAGAAAGGGCTGCTTCTACATCGATTAATTTGAATTTAAAAGCAGCCATATTGCAATTCGGACTGTTGTTCGTCACTGAATACGCTCCAGGTGTGGAAGTAAAACCACTTGGAGCTCCTCCACATGCAGCACAAACGGCATGGTAGATGTTTCCATTTTTATCAAATCTTGAAGTTCCACCATCTACATGGTTAGAAGATGAGGCCGTTCCTCCCATATATGTGGCATAACTTAATCCAGACATATCTTGATCAAAAACGGCTATATAAAAATTAGATCCATTGGTTGTGGATTGAAAAGCCCCTGGCGTTGTTGTTAAGTTCAATGTACTGGTATTTTGTACAAAACCAGAAATACTATTCGTTGTCCCTCCCCAACCAGAAATATAAATTTGACCACAATCAGATACCAAGAAAGCCGTGGGTGAAATATTTATTTTCCCGTCGAAAGATCCAAAAGATGTACCCCAGATTGCCGTGTCCAGATCATTATTGAATTTCATGACGAACTGAGCTCGATTATCGAAAGCATAGGTGCAACCGAATGCGGCAAAATCTCCTTGAGTTTGGCCGTAAGCATAAACTTTGTCTTCCGAATCTAATTGCACAAAATAAACTTGATCATAGGAGTTTGTGGTTACCCATCGAATCGCTTCTAATGCATAGGTCGAACCATTTATTTTAACGATATAACCTTCCCTTTCTGAAGTGGGAGCACCTTGATAAAGTGAACTAAATGCAGACATGAAAGTATTGCCATCTGTTCCTCCACCAACGAAAATATCTCCAGTAGAAGAGATTTGAATACTATTTCCACTATCGTGAAGAAATCCACCGAGATAAGTTCCGAATTCTAAGGTCGAAAGGTCTGGGCTGAATTTTGCCACGAAAGCATCTGAAATTCCATCCAAACTCGATTTGATTGGATTCATTAAAGGGAGATCTGTAGATTGCGTTGTTCCTGTGATATAAACATGATCAAAATCATCTACCATGATTTCACCTCTAAATTGATCTCCGTAATTGATGATTAAGCTTGTACCAGTTGAAAGCGCATCCCAATCATCACCACCGTAATAAGTTGAAGCTAGGATAGCAGTTCCATCCGCATTCAATTTCGTAACAAAAGCATCTGTCAAATTAAAAGCGATACTGTTGACTGCAGCTGAAAATAAGTTCAGATTAAAGTCTGGTTGAAATGAATTCGCCAGCATAGGGAAGTCGGGTGAACAAGTGGATCCGTAGACAAAAAGTTGATTTGCACTATTCGTAATCATCGAATGCGGAATTTCGTTTTTGTTTCCACCAAGAAAAGTCGAATAGATTAACTGGCTTCCATCTTCACTAAATTTTGAGATTACACAATCCGTTCCTGGAATTGTTGCATTTGCATCGCCTCCAGCCCAAGTTGTTTGCACTGCACCAGTTGTGGTGGGGTAGCCTACTCCAAAACTGATTCCCCCGGCAAACAAAGTACCATCTGAACCTGGACAAGCCGTATTTCCCCAGTTGTCTGTTGTCGCTCCTGTAAAAGTAGAAAACACAATTTCCGGATCAATGAGAATGGGTCTACTCGAGTCATATCCGAAAGGAAATTCAAATAGTAACTCATTTCCTTGCAGCTTAAACTCAACTTCAATTTTTTCTTTGGTATCTTGGTAATATGCGATTGGATGCTTTTCCACTATCGTTCCCAAAATCGTTCTGATTTCAAGACCTTCTTTTCCCAATCTTAATTTAGTTTGACCTTCGTATTGAATTCTGATTTGATTGGGGTCTGCTCCAGCATCCAGATGAAAATTATATTTCAAGCTAGAAGACAAGCCATAGATTTCTAGATCAATTCCTGAGTAGATATCCGCGTATTGAAGGTTGGAATATGAATAGCTTTTTGAGGCCCATTTTCTTTTGTCTTTTCCAATAAAATAATTGTTGTAATGCTTGGATTTACCTGAGTATTCAGGTCTAGAAAGATCAGCATTAACAAAGCTTGCTTTGATATTATGAGATTTGAAGAGCTTTTCTTTATGCTTGTGATCATGTCCGTCTTCCTCATGGTGGCCGTATAAGTCGGCTACATTGGTCAGTGCGTAGTAAAAACCGTCTTGATCAATGTAAAGATAGCCTTTGGGGACTTTTATTCTTTGTTGAACTTCATTTTGCCATTGACCTTTATTGGGCTCGATCCAAATTGTTCCATTTTGGGCGAATCCTTGTAATCCCAAAGTCATGATCAGTATGTAGCGCAATAATAATTTCAATACAAAAATTAAAAATTTGGTCAATAAGTAAAGTTAAGAATTACCTCTTGTATAGCCCAAACGAAATGAGTGAACAGTACTTCCTAATTATTAAACGTACAAATCCTCAAATAGTTGTTGCTGAATTCCTATTCTAAAACGCGTTTTTGAAAGGAACAATGCACAAGTTTCGTTCTTTGATTAGAAAAGAAAGATTAACTTTGCACTTCAATTTTAATGCCCAATAATGAGTGATCCGATCAAACATGAGTGCGGGATTGCACTACTCAGACTTAAGAAACCTCTTGATTACTATCTAGATAAATACGGAACGGCCTTTTATGGACTGAACAAAATGTACCTGCTAATGGAAAAGCAGCACAATAGGGGTCAGGATGGAGCAGGTCTGGCAAATATCAAGTTTGATATGAAGCCTGGTCAGCGTTATATATCAAGGCATCGATCTACGGATCAAAAACCGATTCAAGACATCTTTGAAAAAGTAAACAAGCGCTTTCAAGAAATTGAAAAAGAAGCTCCTGAAAGGCTCAAAGATGTGAAGTATTTGAAGGAGAATGCGGGTTTCACTGGTGAGTTGTTTTTGGGGCATTTGAGATACGGAACATTCGGAAAGAATAAAATTGAAAACTGCCATCCATTTTTGAGACAGAATAACTGGATGACCAGAAATCTTGTGGTTGCTGGAAACTTCAACATGACCAATGTAGACGAATTGTTTGATGTATTGGTAAATATTGGTCAGCACCCAAAAGAGAAATCGGATACGGTAACGGTTCTTGAAAAAATAGGTCATTTTCTAGATGAAGAAAATCAACAACTATACGATCGATTTAAAGCCCAAGGCTACTCACATAAAGACATTTCAAACCAAATAGCGAAGAACATCAATATTGAAAACATATTGAAGCGTTCTTCAGGTGATTTTGATGGAGGGTATGCCATGGCAGGGTTAGTTGGTCATGGAGATGCCTTTGTTTTGCGAGATCCCAATGGAATTCGTCCAGCTTTTTGGTATGAGAATGATGAAATCGTAGTGGTTACAAGTGAAAGGCCGGTGATTCAAACGGCTTTTGATGTGAAAGCAGAAGATGTAGTTGAATTGAAACCGGGTCAGGCGATTATCATTAAGAAAGATGGAAAAGTTCATTTGAATCAGATTAATGAGCCTAAAGAGGAATTACAGTGTTCTTTTGAGCGCATTTACTTTTCTAGAGGTTCTGATCGAGATATTTACAGAGAAAGACAGGAGCTGGGAAGATTACTTTGTCCATTAATTAAAGAAAGTGTGGATGGAGATATTGATAACTCCGTTTTCTCTTTTATTCCAAACACCGCGGAATCGTCTTTTTATGGGATGATAAAGGGTATGGAAGACTTGATGAATGAAGAGAAAATTGAAAAAATCAAATCTCTTAAGAGTCCATCTGATGAAGAGATTCGAAGTATTCTAGAAAGAAGAACTCGAATCGAAAAAGTAGCTGTGAAAGATGCCAAATTGAGAACATTTATCACCGGAGACGAAGGAAGAGATGATTTGGTTTCTCACGTTTACGATATTACTTATGGAAGCGTTGTACCTGGAAAAGATAACTTAGTCATCATCGATGATTCCATTGTAAGAGGTACTACATTGAAGAAAAGTATCCTTCGAATTTTGGATCGATTACAACCGAAGAAAATTGTGGTTGTGTCGTCAGCACCGCAGATTCGATTCCCCGATTGTTACGGAATTGACATGGCAAAAATGGGAGACTTCATTGCTTTTGAAGCGGCGATTGAGTTGTTAAGGGACAATGGAAAAGAAGATTTCATCAGACATATTTATCAAAAATGTAAGGAGCAAGAAGAGCTTCCAAAAGAACAGATCAAAAACTATGTAAAAGAGATTTACGAACCTTTTACCGATAGTGAGATCTCTGCAAAAATAGCTGAGCTGTTAACTCCGGAAGGAATGAACGCTAAGGTTGAAATCTTATATCAAACGGTAGACAATCTTCACAAGGCCTGTCCAGATCACATTGGTGACTGGTATTTTACAGGAAATTATCCAACCCCAGGAGGAAATAAGGTGGTAAATAAATCGTTTATCAACTACATCGAAGGGGTTAACGAAAGAGCCTATTAATGCGCGTTGTTGTCCAGAGAGTTAGTTCTTCGAAAGTTGTTATCAACAATCAGATTTCAGGTGAAATCGGGAAAGGATTAAATCTACTTATTGGAATTGAGGATGAGGATGGACAAGAAGACATTGATTGGCTTGTTAAGAAAATCCTCAATCTTCGCATATTTTCTGATGAAGAAGGTAGGATGAATTTATCCGTTCAAGATATTGATGGAGAGATTCTAGTCATTTCTCAGTTTACCCTTCACGCATCCTATAAAAAAGGCAATCGTCCATCCTTTATCAAAGCAGCAAAACCCGAAACGGCCATTCCTCTTTATGAAGCATTTAAAACAAAAATCAGTCAAGAACTTGGAAAACCAATAGCGTCTGGAGAATTCGGAGCCGATATGCAAGTGGATATTCAGAATGATGGTCCGGTAACGATTTTGATGGATTCGAAGAATAGGGAGTAGCTTCAATCAAGTATTTTATGGATGCATTTTATTTTCACTTAAATTATTGGAAATCAATCGGAACTAGTTATCTTAGTTCATTGTAAAAATAAAACTAAACGGAAATGAAGAACTTACTATTTACATTTATAATTTTCTTTTGTTGTGGTGCTTCCTATTCTCAGCACTTAGGATTAAGCTGGGGAAGAACATTTGGATCTATTTTTCAAGAGTATGTTATGGATGTTGAAATCCATGGAACAAGTGTTATTAGTACTGGTAATTTCCAATCTACCGTGGATTTTGATCCAGGACCAGGGGTTTTGAATATAGCATCTTCAGGACAAGAGGATATTTTCGTTCAAAAATTAAATAGCACTGGAAATTTAGTTTGGGTTAGAACAATAGGGAATAGTGGTTTAAATTCAGTACAAAAAATAGCAGTTGATAACAATGGGAATTCCATAATTGGAGGTTTTTATACAGGAACAATGGATTGTAATCCTGGATCCGGTGATTCATCAATAACAGCTGTTTCTGAAGATGCTTTTTTAATTAAACTAGATGCTAATGGTAACTTTATTTGGGCTGCAAATTTCACGTCGACTATGAATGCTACTATAGAGGCTGTATGCGTTGCACCGAATGGAGATGTTTATGCCGGAGGTCATTTTAGCGGACAAATTGATTTGGATCCATCACCAAATACTGATTTTTATACATCTGCTGGCGTTACGAATGCATTTATAGTGAAAT
>JAUICI010000242.1 GCA_030427935.1 Bacteroidia bacterium
TCTTCATTATTTATCCGTAACCCAACATGATCGAGTTAAGCATATTACGGGAATTTCTAGAATTGAAAAAGATAAGCATGTTTGGTTGGATCGATTTACCATTCGCAACCTTGAATTACTCTATTCTCATAATGAAAATGCAACTACCTTAATCGACATATTAGATGAGACCCAAACGGCAATGGGGTCTAGACTGATGAAAAGATGGCTAGTACTTCCCTTGAACGACTTGAAAAAGATTCAACAAAGACATGAGATTACGGATTTCATATTTAAGAATGAAGACTATAGATCTTTCTTGATTGAGCATTTTTCTGAGATGGGAGACATGGAAAGACTGATCTCTAAAGTAGCAACTGGAAAAATCAACCCAAAAGAGGCCAATATTTTGAGACGAACGCTTGAAAATATTGAACCTTTAAAAAAGGAATCGTCTAAAACAAAAAATAAAGAGCTAAAAAAACTTGGAGACCAATTAAATCCTTGCCTTGAAGTCATTCAAGAAATAGCCGAGCAGTTGGATCCTGATGCGGCTATTGCTATTGGGAAAGGAAAAGTCATTGCCTCTGGCTATAATAAAGAATTGGATGAGCTGAGAGAGATTTCGGAAAATGGCAAGAATTATCTAGACAGCTTATGTGAAAGAGAATCCCAAAAATCCGGAATACCAACTCTAAAAATAGGGTTTAACAATGTATTTGGCTATTATATTGAAGTAAGAAATACACATAAAGATAAAGTACCTGAGGAATGGATTAGAAAGCAAACTCTAGTCAATGCTGAAAGGTATATTACGGAAGAGTTGAAGGAATATGAAAGTAAGATTTTAGGTGCGGAAGAAAAAATCTTACAACTTGAAAGTAAATTATTTCATGAATTAGTGAGTTCGATTGGTGAATTCATTAATCCAATTCAGCATAATGCCCAAGTAATCTCCATCCTAGATTGTCTTTTAGCTTTTGCCTTGGTCTCCAAAGAGAACAATTATTGTAAACCAGATATCAATGACAGCTTGAATCTCGATATCAAAAACGGAAGACATCCCGTGATTGAAAAACAGTTGGATGTTGGGGAAGAATATATTCCAAATGATATTTACTTGAGTAATGACAAGCAACAAATAATCATGATTACTGGTCCTAACATGTCTGGTAAATCAGCGATCCTAAGACAAACTGCCTTGATTGTATTGATGGCGCAAATCGGTTGCTTTGTTCCTGCTGAAGCTGCTTCTATTGGAATCGTAGACAAGGTTTTTACGAGAGTGGGGGCATCGGATAACATTTCTTCTGGAGAATCGACCTTTATGGTTGAAATGAATGAGACCGCTTCAATTCTTAATAATCTATCTGACAGAAGTTTGATATTGTTGGATGAAATTGGAAGAGGAACTAGCACGTATGATGGAATATCCATTGCATGGGCTATTGCCGAATATTTGCATGAAAATCACAAACATAAACCAAAGACGCTTTTCGCAACACACTATCACGAATTAAATGAAATGTCTTCCTCTTTCGATCGTATTAAAAATTTCAATGTAAGCGTAAAGGAAGTTGGCAAAAAAGTGATTTTCCTTCGTAAACTTGTACCTGGAGGATCTGAACACAGCTTTGGAATCCATGTTGCTAAAATGGCCGGAATGCCGAAAGTTGTTGTGCAAAATGCTGGTCACATATTGAAGCGTCTTGAAAAGAATCGAGACAATCAATCTACAAAACAGACAACCAAAGAAATATTGGATGATAATGAAATGCAATTGAGCTTTTTTCAATTAGATGATCCTGTTTTATTGCAAATCAAAGATGAAATAACCGAAACCGACATCAACAACCTTACCCCTGTAGAAGCTTTAATGAAACTGCACGAAATTAAAAAACTCATTGGTGCAAAATAAAAGAGGAACCTTAATAGCTCCTCTTTAGTTTTTTATCTCATTATGGTGACGTGACCATACTTTTTATGTCGTTTATCCGTCATGGTTTCTTTAAACTCAATCTTCCAGACATAGACACCATCTTGAACAAGGTTTCCTAAGTAAGTTCCATCCCAACCAACATCTGTATTATGAGATTCAAATACAGTTTCACCCCATCTATTAAAGATCAGCAAGGTATAATCTTGTGGATCAAAACCAGAAGTGAAAATTGGTTTAAACGTTTGATTAAACTCATCATTATCAGGAGTAAATGCATTTGGAACCCAATACAACAAGATATCTCTAATCACAATCTTTGAAATGGCCGTATCCGTACATCCAATGTCGTTCTCTGCTACTAAAGTAATCACATACTCATCTGGTGTATCACCATAGATATGAAGAGGGTTTTCCGCATTGTTAATAGCTGAATTATCTCCAAAATCCCAGTAATAAGTTGTCGCATTTTCAGATAAATTCTCAAACTGAATTGTAGTATAGGAAATATCCGTTACCGACGGATCAAATACAAAATTCGCAATTGGGTTCGGTTCCAAACAAACAATATCATCATATACTTGAGTAGAAGTACATCCGATTGAGTCCGTCATGGTTAAGGTAACATCAAAACATCCATCTGAAGTGTAATCGTGAGACACCATTCCATTGAATGTAGATGTCGCTCCGTCTCCAAAAGACCAAAAAGAGGTCTCGCTGCCAGTTGAACTATTATTCGTAAACACAACCGTAACAGGCAAGCAACCAACATTTATCTGTGCTGTAACATCAATAATAGGAAGAGGAGTCACTGTAATGTTAAAATCTTGAACAGGGCCTGTACAACCATTAGGGGATGTAGGAGTTACAAAGAAGTTCCCGCTTTGGGCTGATGTCGTCCCATTTATCCCGGTAAAAATACCCATATTCCCATTTCCGTTCATTCCGTTTCCAACATCTGTCCCTAGATTTACCCAATCAAATGTTGTTCCTGGCACTGATGCTTGAAAGGAAGGAACAATCACATCATTACCTTCACAAACAACAATATCCGCAATTGGAGTCATTTGAGGGATTGGTAGAAGAATAACCGTGGCTACTTGACCAGAAATTGTATTGGAGCATCCTGTAACATTATCTGTAATGGAAATCAGCTCATACACGCCTTCCGCATTAGTAATTAGATATGGCGTTGCTGTAGTACTTACATTATTTTGAAGCCCGTCTAATAAATAAGAGAACGTCCAATCTCCTGCTCCTGGTAAATCAAATGTAACTGTAGGATTGTGTGTTCCGAGACAAACGGTAGTGTCTCCAGATATTGTAGCTGTTGGTAAATCAAAAATTGTAATATCATCTTGAGCTTGCACTGCCGCACAACCTGTAATGTTGATGTCATTTGTTACCGTGTAAGTTCCCGGAGTTGATGCATCCAAATCTACAATTCCAGTTACCGGGTTAATGATTAACCCTGGGGTTGAAGAAAATACACCACCTGTTCCGCCATTGATAAATGTTGGTGCTGGGTCATTCCCATTCAAACAGTATACATCATAAGTGAAATCTGCAACTGCGGTATTAGTTATCGTTATAGGAATAGTTAATGATGTTGGGCACATTCCATTTGTAGTATAGGTCACATCATAACTTCCATTTACACTTGTTGCTAGCGTAATCGCACCCGTAACAGGATCTAATGTTAGCCCAGCAGGTGTTACACTAAAAGTTCCTCCTGCAGTTCCTGAAAGCGTTAGAATAGGATTCGTACCTGTTACACAATAAGTCGATGCATCATAGGTAAATGTGGAGTCATCCCAGATATTTACCGTCACTGTCATATCATCAGTCTCCACACATCCATTTGCATCCGTTCCTATAACTGTATAGGTTGTCGTAGTGGTTGCTGTAAATGACACAC
>JAUICI010000043.1 GCA_030427935.1 Bacteroidia bacterium
TAAGAATTGATTGGTGAACTTCCCTCCAGACTGTCCAAAAGACCTGGAAAAGAAAAGGCAAACAACCAAGAAAAGCAACAAACGAATCTGTTTCATTATAGTTTCTAATTCGAACTGTAAATAAACGAAATTATCAGGTTTTTATTTCAGTAAGGGTAAAAAAAAGAGTGAGAATCTCCACTCTCACTCTTCACACTCAAACTAAGTTTGTGACCCTGGCAGGATTCAAACCTGCAACCGCTGGAGCCGAAATCCAGTGCTCTATTCAGTTGAGCTACAAGGCCAATATGTTTGTTTTTATGTCTTGTCTGACAAAGCCTAGTCTCTATTCAACTAAGTAAAACAAGAAATCTATGATTTCGTAGATTTTACTGACCCTGACATTCATCGTCAGGGGTTGAGCTACAAGGCCAATATGTCTGTTTTTACGTCATGTCTGACGAAACCTAGTCTCTATTCAGCTAAGTAAAACAAGAAATCTATGATTTCGTAGATTTTACTGACCCTGACATTCATCGTCAGGGGTTGAGCTACAAGGCCAATATATTTTGTCTACCCGTCTCGTTAGATAAGTCTTTCCGATTGTAGAGCTGCAAAAATAAAAGATTCTCCTTATTGTGAAAATAAATCAAAAAAAAGTAGGCAAAAAAAAGAAGCTGTGCTCTCCAGCACAGCTTCAACTCACCTACTACTCATTTGTCATTGAGGTTTAACCTCGACTCAAAGATAAATACTTTTTTTTGATCAACAAGTGTTTTTTTAAGAATTATTGAAAATTCACAAATTCTTAACCTTATGTTAATATTATTACATCAACATACCGCCACAAACATTGATTGTTTGACCGGTAATATACGCTGACATATCAGATGCTAAGAAAAGCGTTGTATTTGCAACATCTTCAGGACTTCCTCCTCTTTTTAAAGGAATACCTTCTCTCCAGCCTTGTACAACTGCTTCGTCTAAAGCTTCTGTCATCTCAGTTTCAATGAACCCTGGTGCGATGGCATTGCATCGAATGTTTCTTGATCCTAATTCTGCAGCAACTGATTTGGTGAAACCAATCATTCCGGCTTTACTTGCTGCATAATTTGCTTGACCTGCATTTCCTTTTACGCCAACTACTGAACTCATATTGATGATAGAGCCAGATTTTGCTTTCAACATAGTTCTTAAAACTGCTTTCGTTAAGTTGAAACATGATTTTAGATTGGTGTTGATTACTTCGTCGTACTGCTCTTCAGACATACGCATTAGAAGATTGTCTCTTGTGATTCCAGCGTTGTTAACCAATACATCAACTGTTCCAAATTCTTTGACAACTTCTTCCGCCAATTTTTGAGCAGCATCGAAATCTGCTGCATTGGACTTAAAACCTTTTGCTGTTCCTCCGTTTTTGCTTAATTCTTCTTCAAGTTGCTTGGCTTTTTCGTCAGATGATAAATATGTGAATGCAACAGTAGCGCCATTTTCTATGAATTTTTCGGCGATTGATTTACCAATTCCTCTTGAGGCTCCTGTGACAATTGCAATTTTTCCTTTTAATAATTCCATTTCTCGTGATTTGAATTTGGGACGAATATAGCAAGAATTTTAATCGAGAAAGAGGAAAACAGATAGCTCTTGTAAGTAATTGAACTTATTAAACGTACTTTTGTTTTTCAATTTAAAAAGGAGGCGTATAGAATGCTAAATCTGGAAGAGTTTTACAGAGATAACAAAATAATTAAGGCCTATTTAGATGGGGGGCTTTCTGAATACCACGATTTTAGTTTTTCAAAGGAAAACTTGATGCTTAAAGCGGATCAAAGAGAATTTGATGGAAACATTCGTAAGGTTTTAGTCGACCATTTGAATCAGCAATATACTGGTTTGACAGTGAGTCAAAGTACGCAGACGAATATTGATAGGCTAAATGAATCTAATGTTTACACCGTAACGACGGGGCATCAATGTAATATTTTTGGTGGCCCCATGTTTTTCATTTACAAAATTCTTCAAGTCATTAATATCTGTGAAGAATTGAATGCTTCAGGTGCTGAGAAAAAATTCGTTCCTGTTTTTTGGATGGCATCTGAAGATCATGATTTGGAGGAAATTGCTTCGGTTAATGTTTTTCATGAAAAGCTCAAATGGGAGCGGGAGCAGGAGGGAGCTGTTGGTAGAATGAGTCTTGAAGGAATGACAGAGGTTCTTGATTCTATCCAATCTAAATTTAGGGATGATGAAGGAAAGCAGCTCTTCGATATTTTTCAATCGTATATAAAGGAAGAAAGTCTTGCAAAGGCTACTTTGTTTTTGGTAAATGCACTTTTTGGGAAATTTGGCTTGGTAGTCCTGGATGCTGATAGTCCAAGTTTGAAAGCGATATTTTCAGAAACAATGAAAAGCGAATTACTTGATTCAACTTCTTGGAATGCCATCAATCAAACAATTTCAGAATTTGAAAATTTGAATTATAAAGTCCAAGTGACCCCAAGGGAAATTAATTTATTTTACTTGTCGAATGGAAGTAGAAATCGAATTGTAAAAGAAGGCGGGGAGTTTCAGATTGTTGATACGGAAATACAATTTACGGAAGCTCAGATTTTAGATGAGCTCCAAATTCATCCAGAGAAATTTAGTCCGAATGTGGTCATGAGGCCAATGTATCAGGAAACAATTTTGCCCAATATAGCCTATTTGGGAGGTGCTGGTGAGATTGCCTATTGGTTAGAGTTTAAAAGAGCGTTTGAAGAGTATGGAATTTCTTTTCCTATTTTAATTGTCCGAAATTCACTCGTTCTTATGGATCGATCCGTAAACAAAAAGCTATCAAAAACAGGTTTGGATCCCATTGAATTTCTGAAAAAAGAGGATGTACTGATTAAAGATTATTTGAAATCGCATTCGGATGAAATTGATTTTGATGATGAATTAGATAAACTAGGAGCGATAAAAGAAACTTTAGTTGAGAAATCCCTAAAAATCGACGCTGGGTTGAAAGGGAATGTAGAAGCTACCTTTGCAAAGTTTGAAAAGGAGTTAGGTAAGATGGAGTCGCGATTCATCAGGTCATTAAAACAGAAGTCTGAAAACGAATTGAATGCCATTAAAGCCGTAAATGCAAAATTCTATCCTAATGGAACCTTTCAAGAACGGTTTGAGAATTTTACTCCCTATTATATTAACTTTGGCTCCAAATTCCTCGATTTGATAAAGAATGAAGTCGGGGCGTTCGAACAACGATTAAAATTTGTAGATCTTGAACAATACTCAAATCCTTCTTGATTACTTTCCTGATTTAAGTGAGAAGCAGATTGAACAATTCGGTCGGCTTAAAGAAGTCTATGCGGACTGGAATGAGAAGATCAATGTCATAAGCAGGAAGGATGTCGATAACTTCTATGAGAGACATGTCTTGCATTCGCTAGGAATAGCAAAAATGATGACTTTTCAGGATGGGAGTGAGGTGTTGGATGTTGGCACGGGAGGAGGTTTTCCTGGGGTGCCATTAGCTATTTTGTTTCCAAAAGTTCAATTTCATTTAGTGGATTCAATCGCAAAAAAAATCAAAGTTGTTGAAGGTGTGATTGAGGCTTTGGGCTTAGAAAATGTGAAGGCCGAAGTTGCCCGGGCCGAAAAGGTGAAAGGAAAATATGACTTCATTGTTAGTCGAGCTGTTACTCGCATGAATCGCTTTATACCCTGGGTGAGGAAAAAAATAAAATCGAAAGACCAGCATGTGTATCCAAATGGCATTCTCTATTTAAAAGGAGGTGATCTGGATGAGGAGATGGCTGAGATTTCGTATGATTATGAAATCTTTGATTTGAGTAAAGAATTTGACGGTGAATTTTTCGAAACGAAAAAAGTGGTTTACGTTAGACTAAATGAATTATGATTTCACAACTAATTGAACAATATAAGAAGACGAATCATTTTGGAGAACTCATGGATATGAATTTGGTGTCCTATGATGAAGGGAGTGTGCTCTATAAAATGAGAATTCAAGAAAAGCATTTGGCAACTCCAAAGGCTGCGCATGGAGGGGCGGTTGCCGGATTGATGGATGGTTTACTTGGAGTTACAGCGCTTACAGTTGCTGCAAAAAATCAATGTGTCGTATCCACCATAGAATTCAAATTGAACTATATGAAGCCTGTTTTATTGGGAGATGAATTGAATGGAACAGCTAAAATTTTGTCTCAAGGAAGAAGAATCATAGTTGTAGAAGGAGAGCTTCGAAATCAATCGGGAGATCTTGTGTGCAAAGGTCAAGGCACATTCAATGCTTACCCGAAAGAGAAAACAGGATTTTAGTTGCTGATTGAAACTGGCATGATATTTGTTGTAAATCATGGTGTATCCCAAGTTTCACCTTAGATTGAGGTTAAATTCGTTTTTAATGAGTTTGGCATGATATTTGTATGTTTTCAGAGTTGAAAATTTACAAAGAAAACACATGAAGAAAACTTTACTCTCATTAGCGCTAGGAGCGTGCGCTTTTCTAAATGCTCAAACACCCCCGCAACTTGAAAATCCTGGATTTGAATACTGGGAAACAGTATTGGTAGGAAATGGACCAGCAACAACAAGTGAGCCAGTTGATTGGTCAGGATTGAAAACTTCCGATGATCCCTCTTTAGCTCAGTTGTCTCCTGATGGGACGTTGACTCAGGATGTTGGTAGAGGAGGAACGGGATATTCTGTTAAACTTCAAACGATTTATACACTTGGTGTTCCAGCTAATGGTGGGATTACGAATGGAAGATTCCATGCTCCACAAAACTTGAACCCAGAGGAAGGATATATATATACGGATACGACCGATGGAAATTGGAACTTACCATATTCATGGAAGCCAGATTCTTTAGTGGGTTGGTATAAGTATGCACCAACAGGGAATGATAAAGGAAAATTTGAGGCGATTATGCATGATGGTTATGGGGCTTTACCTTTATTTATTAATGGAGTTCATGATGTGACTGCAAATAGAGTAGGACGAGCACGTTACGATTGGACGGCTTCAACAAATGGTCAGTGGGTGAGATTTGCTGTACCTTTTCATTGGGATGATACCAGAAATTCAGATTATATATTAGTTATTGCGACTGCTGGTGATTCTACAATTTCAGAGAATAACTCCACTGTTTGGATTGACGATATCGAACTTGTGTACAATAATCTTTCAGTAGATGAATATGATTACAACAAAGACTTTACGGTGTATTACGACAATGAAAGAATTTTCGTGAATATGAAAGCGAAATCTTTTGAGACGTACTCGATGGAGATCGTAGATATGACGGGAAAAGTTGTTTCAAAGCAACAAGTCAATTCAAATACGGCTACTGAAGTTCAAAATCTTTACAATAAGGGAATCTATTTCTGTAGAATCAATACAGGAACTAGATTCATCACAAGAAAGATTGTAAAACAGTAAAAATCAAAATTCTAATTATTTAATTTTTAAACGCATGAAGAAAATTTTACTTTTCGCGGTTGCCGTATTTAGTGCAAACGCTTTTTCACAAATCCCGAATTATGACTTTGAGAATTGGACGGTGCATGATGATCCAGGATCTACAGGTATAGTTGTAGATAGTTTGGAGTCAGGGTATTGGGAGTCTGGAAATCCTTTATTGATTACTTTGCCGTCTTTGGCACCAGGTATGCCGAAGGGTTTTATGTATGACACTTCTTATGCTCATTCAGGATCTCACGCTGTGGCTTTGAGAACCGGTTTTTTAAATGGGTTAACAGCAACAGGTAATTTGTTTTCGGGTATGATAGATAATTCAGTTGCAGGTATTAATCAAGTGCTTGTTGAGGTGAATCCACTTGCTCCAGCAACTACAGGTCAGCCTTCGACTGATAAGCCAGTTATATTTGGAGGATACTTTTATTATGAGCCGGCGCCTGATTATTTGTATTTCAATGATCAAACTCAAACAGCAGATACGTTATTTGGAATTGGTGATTCTTGTAGAATTACATGTTTGGTACATAAGTGGAATTCTACTTTAGATCAACGAGATACAATCGGGATCGGAGACTTTTTCTATGATCAACACACAACTGGTGGGTTTCAGCCTTTTTCTATTCCGGTGAATTATATGTCATCGGATGCGCCAGATTCGATTAGTATTATGTTCTTAAGCTCTTTCGGAGGAACTCAATTTGCAGGTTCTCCAGGATCTCTTTTGATTATTGATTCCATTTATTTTGATGGTTATTTGTCAACCGACAATCAAATGAATCAAAATGATTTAAAGGTTTATTCGTACGAGAATGTTTTAACAATTCAGAACACTTCAAATGAGATGCTTAATTGTGAGATTTTGAATTTGAACGGACAAGTAATTGAATCATTTAAGGTTGGAAAAGGTCAAAATAAATTTCCAATGAGCCTTAATGGAGTTTACATTGTAAGAATTTTAGATAAAAACTTCCTACCAATTAGAAATCAAAGATTACTATTTAATAATTAATTCTAAAACTAAAAATCATGAAGAAAGGATTACTACTCATCGCTTTTGGTTTGAGCTCAATTGGCCTCCTAGGGCAAGAGCAGCTCTATAATGGCGATTTTGAAGACTGGGCTGGTAGCGGTGCAAATGAACCGGCGAACTGGCACTCTTTTTTAACTGCTAATTGTACGATTGGTGGAATAATTGGATTTTTCGCATGTCCAATTGCGACTGGTTCAGATCAGTTAGATCAAGTTGCGTCTTATGATGGATCTAATTGTGTTGAAATTCAGTGTGTCAACTTATCAGGAGCGGATGCCAATGGTAACTTAACCACAGGGAGGATTCACATTGGGTCTGATGATCCTTTGTCGGCAGACAATTACAATTATACTGAACGAGCTGGAGGAGATCATGATGCTGCTTTTACTTCCTCTCCAGATAGTGTTATTTTTTGGTATAAAGCATTATTCATTACTCCAGGTAATACAGCCAAAGCAACATTCACGATTCATTCTGATGCTGATTATTTTGATCCAGGTGGGCCGGCAAATCAAGTTGTGGGTGTGGCGGTAGATGACCAGCTTACTAGTACAACTTGGACTAGACATGCAATCGCTTACACATATACTGGTAACGGAGCTACGGCATCTTATATTCTAGCAACTTTGACTACCAATCCGCTTGGTGGAGCAGGGGATGCAGGTGATAGATTATGGGTCGATAATATCAAAATGATTTATAACATGACTCCAAGTTATTCTTTCACAAGTCAATGTGTCGGGAATACTTTCAATTTATCGTATACATGTAATGCTTCAATTGTAGATTCGAACAAAACCTTCTATGCTGAGCTTTCTGATGCATCAGGATCTTTTGCCTCTCCAACTGTGATTGGGTCAACTACTAGAAACGTTGGTCAAGTTGGTTCAGGAACAATTTCTTGTACGATTCCTTCTGTTCCGAACGGAGCAGGATATAAGATTAGAGTGAGACACGTAACTGAAGAATTAGCAGAAAATCCTGGTTCAGCATTTTCTATTTCTACTCCAGCTACAGCAGGGACAGCAACTCCAACGGCTTCGACTTCATGTTCGACTCCGAACGGACAAGTTGCAGTTTCAGGAGGATCTGGAGCAACTTCTTACGAATTGTTTGATTCAGGAAATAACTCTCAAGGATCTAACGGAACTGGTACATTTACTGGTTTGACTCCTGGAGATTACTATGTAACTTACATTAGTGCTTGTGGAAATGATAATACAGCAACTGTTACAGTAAATGCGCCTGCTACTCCTACAGCTGGTACTGCTACTCCAACAGCTTCAACTTCTTGTACAACTCCAAATGGTGGAATTGCAATTTCAGGAGGGTCTGGAGCAACTTCTTATGAGTTGTTCGATTCAGGAAATAACTCACAAGGATCAAATGGATCAGGTACTTTCTCTGGTTTAGCTCCTGGAGATTACTACGTTAATTATATCAATGATTGTGGTTCAGATGCAACAGCAACTGTTACAGTTAATGCTCCTGCAAACCCAACAGCGGGAACACTATCTGGATCGGATGTATCTGATTGTTTGAATCCAAATGGTTCTGTATCTCTTTCTGGTTCTTCAGGAACTTCTTTTGAATTGTTTATCGCTGGTGGAGCAACTACTGGTCAAACAAATGCATCAGGTAACTTTACTGGATTGAATGCTGGTGATTATGAAGTAGTTGCTACGGATGGAAACGGATGTACTGCAACAACTAACTCGGTTACAGTAGGAAATGCTTCTGCACCTGCAGCTCCAACTGCTGGAACGGATGCAACTTATTGTGAAGGAGATGTAATGACAGATCTTACTGCTACTGCAGGAGCTGGAGGTACATTACAATGGTATTTGGGAGGTAACCCAGAATCTACTGGAACAACTCAAACGCCTTCTTCAGCTGTAGGTACTCACGTTTATACGGTTACTGAAACAGTTTCTAACTGTGAATCTTCTCCAACAACTGTTACAATTGTTGTGAATCCAGATGCAGTTGCGGGTACGGGTACTCCAACCGCTTCGACTTCTTGTACATCACCTGATGGACAGATTGTGATTTCTGGTGCTACTGGAGATAACTTCGAATTGTTCACTGCTGGAGGAACTTCAGTATCTTCAAATGCGACTGGTTCTTTTGCTGGTTTAGCTGCTGGAGATTACTACGTTGAAGTTTCAAATGGTTGTGGATCTGATCAAACTGCTACAATTACGGTAACTGGTCCTGCTGGTCCAACTGCAGGAACAATTACGCCAACTGACATTACAGATTGTGCGAATCCAAACGGAGAGGTTAATGTAACTGGTTCGAATGGTACTTCTTTTGAGTTATTTGATTCAGGAGATAATTCTCAAGGATCAAATGCAACAGGAGCCTTTACAGGTTTAGTTGCAGGAGACTATTATGTTGTAATTACAGATGGGATTGGTTGTACAACTACAACATCTAACGTAACTGTTGGAAACAATACAGGTCATACTGTATCAATTGCTCCAGCTGCTACACAGAATATCAATACGAATACAGATGGAACTCAAATCGATGCTACGGAGTCTTCTACAGCTACTTCTAGAGAGTGGATGTATACTACAACTTCTGGTTCAGGTTATATGAGCTTCACTCCAGCTGAAACAATGGCATCTTATACGCCAAACTTTACAGCTGCAGGTACATACTATGTAGTTTGTGAATCTGTGATCTCTGGATGTACAGTTATGTCATCAGAAGTTGAGATCGTAGTAACAAGTGCAGTTGGTATCGAAGAAAACGAAATGAATCTTGTGAACGTTTATGCTTTTGAAAAGCAAATGTTTGTAGATCTTTCAAATGTTACTTTGAATAATCCTATCATTAAGCTATACTCAGCTGAAGGTAAGATCGTTCTTGAGAAGAGATTGAACAACGGAACAATGAATACATTCAATGTGAATGTACCATTAGGAGTTTATATCTTCAACATTGTAACTAACGACAATGCTTCCACTGGAAAAGTTGTCTTGAAATAAAAGATTAATTTTATCTTTAGCCCCTGTTTGGAAACGAACAGGGGCTTTTTATTACTCAAAGGGATTTTATGAAACCATTACATACACTTTTACTTGTTTTATTAGTATTTCAAACAACCTTATTTTCACAATCAACTGGCTCCATAGAAGGGACTGTTTATGATAAAGAGTCTGGAGAAACGGTGATTGGTGCAAATGTGGTTCTTTTATCTGATCCGTCTTTTGGAACAGTAACAGATGTATTTGGTAAGTATAAATTAAACTTAGAGCCCGGGAAACACAAAATTGTATGCTCATTCACAGGGATGCGAGATACCTTCGAAATTGAAGTTCTTACAGGAAAGACTGTGACTCACGATGTGACTTTAGAAAGTACGATTGTATTGAAAGACGTTGAAGTCAAGAGTAGTCGTGTAGCTGAAGTAAAAGATGAGGATATCAAATCTATGGTGAAGATTCCTACTGAATTAATTGATAATAGGGGAGATCGAGACATTTCAACGACTCTAAATACGGTTGATGCCTCAACGACTATATTGGATGGAGAACCTCAAATTCGTGGTGGTTCAGGTTTTACTTTCGGTGTAGGAGCAAAAGTGTCTATTATTGTTGATGATATTCCCATGATGTCTCCTGATGCTGGTAAACCAGAATGGGGTTTTATTCCTGTAGAAAACTTAGCAGATCTTGAAATCATAAAAGGAGCAAGTAGTGTTAAAGTTCCAGGTTCAGCTTTGAGTGGGGCTATTCTCATGAAAACCAATCAACCTGGGTTTAACCCAAGCACCAAAGTCAATGTTTATGCAGGAATGTATGATCGTCCGCAGAATAAAGAGATGAAGTGGTGGGATGATTTTCCGTATATCGCAGGTGTGAAATTTCTTCACATGAGAAGATTGAGCCCAAATCTAGATTTTGTAATTGGAGGAACATTCGATGCTGATCACTCCTATCTTGGTTCGCCAAGACCAGACTCTACAGTGATTGATTCGATTACCAATTTTACGGATAATCAAATGCAATCTCAGAAAGCAAGAATCAATTTTGGATTGCGTCATCGACCTAAAAAGGTAAAAGGATTGATGTATGGTCTAAACGGTAATTTCATGTATTCCAATTCAAATTCTGTCTTTGCTTGGCAAGATGATAGTTTAAATTTCTATCGAGCTTATCCAGGAGCCATGTTGCTTCAAAAACAATTCATTTTTAATGTAGATCCTTATCTGACCTTCATTGAAGGTGTTGGAAATACCCATAAGTTTCGATTGCGATATATGTATGCCAATAATGATATGAGTAATGACATGGATGCTATTGGTATGATTGCTTATGGAGAATATTCATTCAATCGTTATTATAAAAATCTAGATAGTTTACAATTGACAATTGGACTTGTAGGTCAATATAATTTTTCTGCTTCAGGAATGTATACCGATGCAGGAGGAGACAGCACAAATCATTTGTTGAATGCCGGGATGTACATTGAATTGCAAAAGCAATTTTGGGATATTCTGAATATTGTTCTCGGATTCCGTGGGGAGTATTTTGACCCAATGGGAGATAAATCGAAAAGAAAAGTAGCCCCTTTGTTTAGAGGAGGATTGAATTTCAAGCTAGCCCAAGGAACATTTTTAAGAGCTTCTTTTGGTCAAGGTTTCAGATACCCAACCATTACCGAGCGAATGATTAATATTCAATTGGGGATTCTGGGGGTTTATCCAAATCAGGATTTAGTTCCTGAATACTCTTGGAATACGGAAATCGGGATCAAACAAGGGTTTAGATATCGAAAGTTTCAAGGTTTTATTGATGGGGCTTTTTTCATGCAACAATACCGAAACACGATTGAGTATTTATTCGGATTTTGGAAAACGCAGTTCCCATGGGTAGGGTTTAAGTTCATCAATACGGGTAGATCAAGAGTGTATGGAGCAGATGTGAGTTTTATTGGGGATGTGACATTTGATAAACTTCAAACCACAAAAGATTACTCGATGAATTTCATGGTCGGATATACATATTCACTTCCTCAAACTTTAGAACCTGATCATGTTTATGCTGAGGATTTAAATCCATCAGGTAATGATGAGTTAAGTTTTAGATCAACTTCTGTTGATTCCAATACAAATGTTTTGAAATACAGATTCATTCACACGTTCAAAGGAGATATTGAGTTTAATATTAAAGGATTTGCTTTAGGTTTCTCATTTAGGTATTTCTCTAGAATGGAGAATGTAGATAAATCCATTTTTGATTTCGAAGATGCCACTGCAGGTACATCATCTTTACAGAATTTACAGTACAGAGATTATTTCGAGAACCATAACAATGGAAATTTCATCATGGACTTGAGAATGAGTTATACGTTTAAAGGTGGGCATAAAGTGTCAGCCGTTTGCAATAACTTAACAAACAGATGGTATTCTTTAAGACCTTTAAAGGCGGAACAGATGCGTTCCTTCATGATTTCCTATACGGCGAATATCGAGCATAAAAACAAGAAAAAGAAAAAGGAAGAACCGAAAAAACAGTAATTTAGAATCCTAAAATCACCTCATGATTAAAGGAATTCTAGCTGTATTTCTGGGAGCTGCTTCCTATGGTATTCTATCAACCATTGCTAAACTTTCTTATAAAAATGGATTTAAGGCGACAGATGCGACCTTGTTTCAAATCGTTTTTGGTTTTTTACTTCTTATCCTAATCTCATTTTTTCAGAAGAAAAAAACAAAGCTTAGAGGCATTAAACTGAAAGAGTGGATCAATTTATTCATTGGTGGGCTAACTATAGCTCTAACCTCTTTGTTTTATTATTCTTGTGTGCAATATGTGCCGGCTTCAATAGGAATCATCTTGCTTTTTCAGTTTATATGGATTGGATTTTTGTTAGACCTGTTCTTTAATCAAGCGAAGCCCAACCTAGTCCAGGTGATTGCTCTTTTGGTTTTATTAGGAGGCACGTTCTTAGCAGCAGGAGGTATACAATCCTTCTCAAATGGGGTTTTAAATGAAGAAGGCTTAATTCTCGGTTTGTTGTCTGCACTTTGTTACGCTTCATACATTTTTATCAACGGTCGCTTAAAAGCCGATATCACACCTATATCCAAGTCCATGATTATGATGGGGATTAGCAGTTTGATAATTGCAATCGTCTTTTTACCGAATTTGACTGATTTACAAGTAATGGATCCAGAGTTTTTAAAATATGGAATTCCGCTCGCTTTATTTGGAGCAGTCATTCCACCTGTACTCTTTGCTTATGGAGTTCCAAAAATAGGAGTTACTTTTTCATCCATCCTTTCGTCGGTTGAGCTGCCAGTCGCAGTTGTTGTTTCTATCTTGCTTTTACAAGAAGAGGTGTCGCTTTTTCAATGGACAGGTATTGTTCTGATTATTTCTTCAATTTTAGCAGTGAGCTTATCCAAAAAGTAGTTACCGTTTAATCAATAAAACATACCTTAAACTAAAAATTTAAATATATAATTAAAAATATAGTTGTATAACTAAAAAATTAATTATAAGTTTGAGATATGAAAGAATTAACAAAAGCAGAAGAAATGGTGATGCAAGCGCTCTGGAAAATAGAAAAGGGATTTGCAAAAGAAATTATTGAGGTGGTGGAGTATGAAGATAAAAAACCGGCTTATAATACGGTCTTAACCATTCTTCGAATTTTAGTGGAAAAGGGATTTGTAAAGTACGAGACTTATGGTAAGTCTTTTCAATACTATCCGGTCTATACGAAGGAGGAATACAGTAAGGCTTCTCTTGAGTCTTTGACAAAAAAGTATTTCAATGGATCTCCAAAAAGTCTGCTTTCATTTTTCGCCAAAGAGAAGAAAATGGATTTGAAAGATTTGGAGGATATTATTAACGAATTAAAGAAAAAGTAAATGGAATATATCCTTTATCATATAATTGCTTTGCTTCTCTTCTATGTGGTTTACAAGGGCTTTTTTGCACAGTCAAGAAGATTTCTGCTTAACCGAGTTTTAGTTTTATTGTTTCCAATACTACCGTTCATTGTAAGTGGTTTGGTTGGAATTACAGGAGTTGAAGCCAATCTTAGTCAAGTAAATCCAGTACAGCTAGATGAGATCAGTATTGGACCTTCTCAAGAACTGACATCTTCGACTTATGTTTTCGATTGGGTTTATGCCCTCTATTTAAGTGGTGCTATACTGATGTTCTTGATCTTAACCAGGAAGTATTATTTGACAATCAGGAAGATTAGAAGCATGAGTTTTAAGCCGCAAGGAAAAGGAGGTGTTCGAATAGCCCGAAATTCTGAAAATGACAATTATTCCTTTTTCAATTATATAGTTTTAGGCGCTGACCGGAGTCCGCATATTCTGGAGCATGAGAAAAGGCATGTTTTATCTGGACATTCTTATGACATTCTTGTTTACAATATTTACAAAACCATTTTCTGGTTCAACCCATTTGTTTATGCTTTCGAAAAGGAGCTTAAGCTAAGTCATGAGTATGAAGCAGATCAATATGCTTCGGTACATAGTAAGCAGGAGTATGCGGAAGACCTTCTAAATCAAGTTTTCGGAACTAGTTCAATTCAATTTATAAATCAATTTAATAATCAAAATTCTATTAAAATGAGAATCAAAATGTTAAAGCAAAGTAAAAAAGGCAGTATTCTTACCTATCTAGGGATCGTCCCTTTGATGTCTGTCCTATTTATCCTGGGATCATGGGAATCTTCAAATTTTCCTTTTGAGAATATGATCTATGGAACTGTTGATGGAGAAGAAGTATATGATAAGGTTGATAAAATGCCTGAGTTTGATGGAGGAATGGAAGGTTTGATTTCCTTCATGCAAAAAAACATCAAGTATCCAAAGTCAGCTGAGAAAAAGGGGACAGAAGGAAAAGTGTTTATCGAATTTGTTGTTACTTCCAAAGGTGCAGTAACCAAAGCAAAAGTAAAAAAAGGCGCAAATGAAGAAATGGATAAAGAAGCACTTCGTGTTGTCAATTCCATGCCTAATTGGAAGCCAGGAGAAAAAGACGGTAAAAAGGTTAGTGTAAAGATGGTTTTACCCATCGTTTTTAAACTTTCGTAATATACAGTTTATCTTAAAGCAAGAAGAGGGGGGCTAATTGGTCCCCTTTTTTATTTTGCTCCCCATTAGATTCGTTAATACCGTAACAACAATAACGACAGAAATCGATGAAAGTGGCATTAGAATGGCAGCCACTAATGGTGTGAGGTAGCCTGTGACCGCAAAACTTAATCCGACAATATTATAAAGGAAGGAGATGAATATGGACAATTTTACCACATTCATGCTTTTTTTGGAGAATTTTAGGAATTCTGTGATATTGGAAAAGTTTGAAGCTAGGATAATGCCATCACTAGAAGGCGAAAAATTATATACGTTTTCATTAATG
This sequence comes from Bacteroidia bacterium, assembly GCA_030427935.1. Lineage (GTDB taxonomy): Bacteria > Bacteroidota > Bacteroidia > Flavobacteriales_D > Crocinitomicaceae > JAGQYP01. The sequence continues at coordinate 14,897 of JAUICI010000043.1, forward strand.
GCAAATCCAACATTGCTCTGTTTTAAAGCTCCAGCATCATTTAGTCCATCACCTATCATCAAAGTTTTTCTTCCTTGTTTTTGTAGTGATTTGATGTATTCTAATTTTCTTTCCGGACTTGCGTTGAAGTGTAAGTTTTCTTTAGGGATTTGGAGGGATTCCAAATAGCTTTTTTCGTTTGCATTATCTCCAGAAATCACATGGAAGTTGTAGTTATCATTCTTTTCCAGCAGATGTAAAAAGTCTTTACGATAAGCATTTTGAACTTTTATATGTCCAATAACATTCGAGTTTTTACTAATCCAAACACCAGTGAATTCTTCATTTTTTTCACCGAGTACCCATTCACTAGATCCGATTTTATAGTGATCGGAGCCTGCATTTGCTTCAACACCAGCACCTTTTGTTTCTGAAAAATGTTCTGTTTCAATACTTTCTGCATGAATTTTTGAAGTAATTGATTGGGCTATTGGATGACTCGAATGACTCAATATAGATCGAATAGCGGGTAACTCTTTTTCATCAACTTGTATATCAATATTGGAATCACTACTGTCTGTTATGGTTCCTGTTTTGTCAAATACAATGTCCGTGGTTTGATTTAGAATCTCGATGATATCGGGAGATTTCAGGAAAAGTCCTTTTTTTCCTAGAATACGAATTCCATTTCCAAATGTAAATGGGATGGTAAGTGCTAATGCGCAAGGACAGGCAACAATTAGTACAGCAGTGAAAACGTTGATGGCTTTTGAAAGGTCTTCTCCAATCCAATAAAACAATGAAACGAGGGCGATCAACAAGATGCTGACTGTAAAATAACGACTGATGGAATCGACAAGGTTTTTATAATTGGATTCTTCTTGTTTTTTAAAGATTTCCTGATTCCAAAGACTGGTTAAATAGGAGTTGTTGACCTCCTTTTCGATCAATACTTTTATCGAGCTGCCCTTTTGTCTTCCTCCTGCATAGATTCGCTGATTTTCTTTTACTCGAGTTGTTTTGGATTCTCCTGTAACAAAGGAATAATCAATTCGAGCATCTCCTTCGATCATGAGGGCATCCGCTGGAATTATTTCTTCATTTCTGATGATCAGATAGTCTCCAACTTTTAAGTTTTCCAAAGGAATGATTGTGTCACCATCATCACTTGTTTTCTTAACAGCAATAGGGAAATAGGATTTATAAGACCTTTCGAACTGAATGCCTCTGTAGGTTTTATCTTGAAACCATTTTCCAATTAATAAAAAGAATACCAATCCAGTTAGAGAATCGAAATAGCCAGCTCCCGTTTCGCTCAGGACTTCATAAGAGGAGCGCGTAAATAGGGTCAGAATTCCGAGAGAAATTGGGATGTCAATATTGAAGAATTTACTCCGAATTCCTTTGAAAGCCGATTTGAAATAATCTACCGAAGAATAGAGTAGCACCGGCAAAGCTAAAATCAAATTTAAGTAGGAGAATAGGCGTTGAAATCGAAAATGATCTGAAGATAATCCGAGATATTCTGGAAAACTTAAAAGCATGATATTTCCAAAACAAAATCCGGCCACACCTAATTTATACAGTAAACTTTTATTGATATGGGACTTTTTCTCTGCTTTGGTTTCCAAGTTGATGTTAGGTTCATAACCTATCTTCGAAAGCAATAAAGCCAATTCGGATAGTTTGATCTTGTTGTGGTCATAGGTTATGGTGGCCTCTTTCTTCACAAAGTCGACTTGAGAGTTTAGGACGGCTTCATTGATTTTATTTAAGTTTTCGAGTAGCCAAATACAAGAGCTACAATGAATGGAAGGTAAGAAAAGGACGATTTTTGAAATAGAATCATCTGAAAACTGGATGAGTCGTTCTTGAATTTCTTCTAAATCGAGATAGTCGAAATGGTCGTTATTGATTTGTTTTTGTTTTCGACCAGCATCTTGATCAATCTTGTAAAAATCTCCAAGTTCATTTTCAGAAAGGATATGATAGACCGTTTTACAGCCCTCGCAGCAAAAAGAATGAGAATCATAATCAATATTCTCTTCAATTTCCTCTCCACAGTGAAAACATGGTTCTCCTTTCAAGCTTTTTTTTGGCGAATTTCGGAATTCTTGACTGAACTGAACTGTTCTTTGCCAAATTTCATTTTGACAAAAATCAGATTTCACAATTGAATTGGAAAGAATCCATTAATTTAGTAACGCTTAAATGAAGTTGATTTGAAAGAGATAGAAAATCTTTACGCACTACTTTTTGAAAATATCAAAGAAGGTATTGTCATTGTGGATCCTGCAGGGACTATTTTCAGGGTTAACAAAAGATTAGAATCCATTTTTGGATATGATCCGGATGAACTTATTGGCCAGAAACTAGATATTTTAATCCCAATTGGCAAAAGAGAGGGTCATAAAGATCATCATAAGTCCTTCATGAAAAATCCGACGACTAGAACAATGGGTATTGGAATGACTTTGCAAGGTCAAAAGAAGGATGGAACATTGGTGGATGTGGAAATCAGTTTAAGTTATTTAGAGGAAGGAGGAGAAAGGTTTTCTGTGGGATTGGTTTCAGATATTTCAACCAGAGTTGAGCATGAAAAGGAAATCATGTCCTTGAATAAAAGCCTTGAAAAGAAAGTAGAGCTTCGTACCAAAGAATTGAAAGATAGTCAGAAACTTTATCAGCTTATTGCCCGAAATTTCCCTGAAGGGACAATCAATGTATTCGATAAAGATTTGAATTATGTCTTTGTTGAGGGAGAAGAGCTATATGCCATGGGGATTACTTCTGAAAAGCTAATTGGTACGAACTATTTAGCTCGATTACCCAAAAAATTACATGAAGATATCCGAACAAATTTGGATCGTGTCTTCCAAGGGGAAGCAGTTAGTTTTCAGGTGAATGTGAAGCAGAATTATTATCAAATTTCGTCTGTACCGCTTCTAACAGATGGTGGTGAAATTGAGCAAATACTCGTAGTAGAAAGAAATGTGACACAACAAGTGAAGTTGAATAATAAGATGCTGGAATCCCTTGAAAAGGAAAAGGCTCTTAATGAATTAAAAACGCGCTTTGTTTCTATGGCTTCTCATGAGTTTCGTACGCCTTTGAGTGCCATTTTATCTTCATCTGATTTAATTTCTAAATATCTGGAAAAAGGGGATTTGTCGAAAACAGATAAGCATTTAAGTAGGATTCAAAACTCTGTACATACTTTAATTGATATACTTAGTGATTTTCTTTCTATTGATGAAATGGAAAGCGATAAAGTACAGTACAATCCGCGGCCATATGACGTGAAGGAATTTTTTGAAAAAGCCGTTTCTGATATTGAAGTTTTATTGAAGTCTGAACAAATTATTAAATTAGATTTTGACCTTAAAAATGATACCTTCTTGTTGGATCCAAGAATTTTAATGAATGTATTGAATAATTTGATCACAAATGCCATTAAATATTCAAATGCAGGAGATCCGATAGAAATTAAGGTTTATGATAAAGTTAACTCCTTACATTTTTATGTTCGGGACTTTGGGATAGGGATTCCAAAAATGGAGCAGAAGAATTTGTTTGATCGATTTTTTCGGGCACACAATGCCGAAAATATTCAAGGAACAGGGTTAGGTCTGTATATTGTTCAACGCTATCTTAGAATCATGGGAGGCACAATCTCTTTTGAATCAGAAGAAGGAGTGGGAACAACTTTTTATGTTGAAATAAAGAAATAGTCATGCAAAAGAAAATCGCAGTTATAGAGGATAATTTGGAAATGAGAGAAAATATTTCTGAATTATTGGAGCTATCCAATTATGATGTTGTTTCAGCTTCTGACGGAAAGGAAGGTGTTGAATTAGTTAAGAAAGAACTTCCGGATCTAATTATATGCGACATCATGATGCCTGGGTTAGATGGGTATAGTGTTTTGTACATGTTAGGACAAGATCCAAATACGAAGAATATTCCTTTCTTATTTCTATCAGCAAAGGCCGAAAAAGAAGATTTTAGAAAAGGAATGAATTTAGGAGCAGATGACTATTTGACCAAGCCATTTACAGAAATGGATTTGTTAAATACGGTTGAAAAAAGAATTCAAAAGAATTTTGCCTCAAACAATATGAGTGTTGAGAGCTATTATTCAGATTCTGATTTAAGCGAAATTATAGAAGATTTGTGTGGTCATGAGAAAGTAAAGTCAAAGATGATCAACAAAAGAACGAATGTGTACTACGAGGGAGATACTGCCAATGATGTCTTTTATGTGAAATCTGGTTTGCTTAGGATTTATGTCGAAAATCAAGATAGCAAGGAGTTCTCACTTGAAATCTTATCTAAAGGTGACTTCTTCGGTGTTTCAGGTATGCTTCCAAATAAATCCTACGGTGAAAGTGTTTTAGCGATTGAAGATTCGGAATTAGCCATCATTCCAATTGATCATTTTATATCAGAAATGAGTAAGAATGCTAGCTTAAATTCCTCTTTGACTTCCTACTTAATCAATACCATTAATCGAAGAAATCAGGAGTTGGTGGAAATCGCCTATGATACGGTTAGACTACGTGTCTCTAAGACTTTGGCCAAACTCAACAATAAAATTGAGGATGAGTGGATTCATATGTCAAGAGAGGAGCTTGCTTCTTTAGTGGGGACAAGTACCGAATCTGTTATTCGAATGTTGAGTGAATTCAAGTCAGATGGCATCATTGAAGTGAAAGGCTCTGCAATTAAGGTTCTTCGTTCCGAAGACTTGGTGGACTCTCGATTTTAAAAGTCCCGAAAAATTTTGCCCAAACTAACCATAAAATGAAGATGATGGTGTATACTGAAATCGTAAAAGTATAGTTGTGGTTGAATTGAAAAAGTTCCGGATTAACTGAAATCAATTTGAGTAGGATCATGATTCGGAATACATTAATCCAGTAAATGATGAAAATTCCTGCCGGAATAAACCAAAGTTTGTGTTTCCATTTTCCAGGATAGGCAATAATGAAAATACTAAAAAGGGCAAATAATTTTAGCCCATTACAAGGGGTTCCGACCCAAACACCAGTTTCAGGGTGAGTTGCAAGCGAGATCACAATCATCTTGGATTCTTCACTTACCATCGTTTGTGTCCCAAATAAAGAATAAGTCCCATTGGTGACTTCAACAAGGTTTTTGGTTACAAAGTAATCGATGTCGGTATGGGGAATCAGGTAAGTTTCATAGAAAATAAACCAGAGCCAGTATAAAATACCAGCTACAAAAAGAAAACGAAAAATGGGATTATTGAATAAGGATTGAACCTTACTTTTGAGCTTTTCCTTTTTGAGCATCATAAATCTTCTTACCTCCAAGTGCAGCACCAGCTAATACCAAAAATCCAATTCCACCGTCGATAGGAATACATGGAGCAGGCCAACAATCAGGAGGAGGAGTACCCGTTGCACCACCTGGAGGTGGTCCGCCCGGAGGCTGAGCGAATAACCCATGTGTTGCAAGGATTAACGCGGTAGTAAGTAATATTCGTTTGAATAAATGAGTGTTCATTCAGCTTATTTTGGTACAAATTTGGGGATTTTTATTAAGAATAACAACTAGGAGAAAATAAATTTTATCTGTTAAAAACTTTAAAACAGCAGGTTAGAAAACAAAACAAGCGTCTTGCTTTCTACCTACTGGTATCTTTTTACTGTATTATTTTTCCTATTCCTCTTCTTCCCCAAATATTAATTTCTCAATTCCTTCATAGTTTGGAACCTCTTGAGTATAGCAAGATTTAACGAGCTTATAACTCTTCGATTGAACCTTGAATTCGTTGATTCTTTCTTTGTATTCTTTCAAATTATCTTCTAACCACTTTTTATATCTGTCATCTAGATCAGCATCTGTGTCGTAGGTCATCGTTGGACCAATCATTTCTTCCTCATGATCAACAACGATATAAAGAGGTTGGGATGTTTGTCCGTATCTCGTTTCTTCCATGTGCATCCATTTTTCACCCACTGTATTCAATACTGTTCCGTCTTCAGCAGTTTCTGGAGCTGGAAGAGCTTGGTCTTCATCTACATATAAAGAAACAACGATATACTCTTCAACCATGATTTTGGTGATCTCAGGTTTTTTCCAAACATTGTCTTCCATTCTACGACAATTAGCACAAGCCCAACCTGTAAAATCTAATAATAAAGGTTTCTTTTCTTGTCTTGAATATGCCAAAGCTTCGTCATAATCATGGAAAACAGGCATACCATTTGGTCCAGGATGTGTACCTTCTGGCATGTCGTATTGCGGCGGTTGTCCTCCAATTCCATAAGGGTATTCACTATATTGCTCTGTTTGGGGTGGGAGAATTCCACTCAGCATAGATAAAGGTGCTCCCCACATACCTGGAATCATATACATCACAAAGGCAAATACAACAATTGCAAAGGATAATCGAGGAACCGAAACATGTGGTAAGTCTGAATCATGCGGCATTTTGATTTTACCAAGAAGATAGAATCCAATCATAGCAAAAATGACGATCCAGAACGATAAATAAATCTCTCTAGTAAGCATCTCAGCTTGAACAACCAAATCTGCATTAGAAAGGAATTTAAAAGCCAATGCAATTTCTAGAAGTCCAAGTACAACTTTCACAGAATTCAACCATCCTCCAGATTGTGGCATGGAGTTTAACCAACCTGGGAAAGCTGAGAACAAGGCAAATGGAAGGGCTAAAGCCAAAGAGAATCCAAACATCCCCCAGAAAGGCCCCATAATTCCGTTGTCTACCGATTCTACAAGAAGAGTTCCGATAATTGGACCCGTACAAGAGAAAGAAACTAAAGAAAGGGTAAAAGCCATGAAGAAGATTCCAATTAATCCTCCTTTGTCTGCGTTTTTATCGGCTCTATTGATCCATGACGAAGGCAGTCTGATTTCGAAAGCTCCAAGAAAGGATGCTCCAAAGACCACTAATAGCACAAAGAAGGCCAAGTTGAACCAAACATTTGTTGAAAGTGCATTCAGAGCCCCCGCACCAAAGATTGCGGTTACACCTAATCCAAGTGCCACATAAATAACAATGATTGAAATACCGTAAATTATGGCATTTCGAATACCCTGAGCTTTATTTTTAGACTGCTTGGTAAAGAAACTTACCGTCATTGGAATCATTGGGAAAACACATGGAGTTAACAATGCAGCTAATCCTCCAAGGAATCCCGTTACAAAAATTATCCAAAGTGAACTTGGGATTTTTGCAGCTTCCTCACTTTTTCTAGCTTTTTTCAAGTCAATATAAATATCTGCTTCTTTTGGAACAGAAATGTATTTCTCCGAAATCGAAGAGAAATTAATGGTTCCCCCAACGATTGGAATACTATCCGTTTTTAGTTTTATTTTCTGTCTGAATTCAACCTCACTGGCGAAATAGTCGATAGATCGATTAAGTACACTATCATCGCCTGTTGTGAACTTGGCCCATTTCATCTCCTCAACCAGTTCGTATAAACTATCGTTCTTGGCAAAATTGAAATTCAGGGCTTCTAAAAATCCTTTAGAGTCTTTATGGATCAAAAACCAACCACTATCCAATTTAGCGGTTAGAACCATTTCATACATACCTTCTGAAAGCCAATAAGATTTGTAGGCCCATGTTACATGTGAAGTATCTTCTTCAGGATCCGGACATTCTCCTGGAGCCAATTCTACAACATTGTTTTCAACTGCCTCTTCATCATTTTTTTCGTCTACCTTATTATTGTCGACTCCTGATTTGGCAAGATTTGCAGGATCAATTGACCAAGTGAAATCAACATCTGTCATTGGTCTAAGACAAGACTCATAACATACCTGGAAGTCAAATTTCATGTCAATTGAAAACTTCTTTTTGTCCAAAATTTTGATTCTTTGTTTGAACTGGACAACATGCTTTTCATGAAAAACTTCTGTTCCGATAGAAGAGGAAACTACTTTTGGTTTAGGTTCTCTTGGCGATCCAACCAATTTATAGGATGCGTTTGGCGTAAAAGAAAACTTGGTTGGTGTCCCAGTAAAATCTGCTTTCAGTGGATCATGAGTCAATGAAAACACATGCCAGTGATCAGCAAGAACAGCTTTCATGATCAGATCGGCTTCAGTATCGCTAATTGGTTTTACCAAAAAATACCAGGAGATTTTGGTTCCTTCATTGTCTCCTTGGGTATAATCTGCTTTTTGACCAATAGAAACAGTGGAAAATAGTATGATAAATAGTAGACTTAATAAACTTTTCATAACGGGTTAATCTAATTCG
>JAUICI010000243.1 GCA_030427935.1 Bacteroidia bacterium
GAAACTGAAAATTGTCATTATTATTGGCAATCTTTCATCTAAATTTGATGAATCAAACCAAAATTGTATGAAAAAGAAAAATTTAATAAATAAAGCTACTGAAGTAGTTGAGTCTAAAATAAAAGAGTTAAAAGATGAGATTTTAGACCTTCAGGATTCCATGAATGCTGAGGGGAAATCAACGGTAGGCGATAAGCATGAAACCAATAGAGCGATTATCCAGAACGAAATAGAGCAATTAGGAAAACAATTGAATTCTCATGAGCAACACCTAAGATCTTTCCAAGGAATTGATTTTGATCATGACCACACTTGTGTGGATGCCGGATCTTTTGTGATTACAAATAAATTCCACCTTTTCCTTGGGATTTCCTTAGGAAAATTAGAGGTTGAAGGTGATGATGTTCAGTTTGTATCCATGGAATCTCCGATTGCTCAGGCTCTTCTTACAAAGAAAGTAGGTGAAAGCATTGATTTTCATGATGAAAAGATAGAAGTTCTCGAAATATATTAAGCTATCAGTATATAGTATTTTAAATGCTAAGGGGAAGTAGTTTTAAGCCTAGAATTTTGAAAGAAGTTCAATTGCTTTTTCTACTTCCTTTTTCTTATTGTCAAAGTGAAAACTTAACCTCACATGGCCACCTCTAAAACTGGAGATTACCTGATGTTTCGAAAGGTATTGATGTAGATCTTCGCCACCCTTTAAATAAACGATTGAACTTCTAGAATTTAAGTCTTTCGCACCTAAGGCTTTAATATTCCTTTGCTTGAAGTTTTCTAGAAAGAATTTTGTCAATTTTTGATTCTTTTTTTCAATTTTTTGGATCTCTTTTTTGGTTCTAGATTCAAGCACTTGTTTCAGGATTTCAAGTCCAAATAAGTTTTGATGACCCGGTTCGTAAAATTTAATAGAAGGTTCCAAGACCATTTCCCCGTCTATCATTTCATACGAGTGCATTCCAGAAATTTTTGGTGGAAATTCATGTAGAAAGTCACCCTTCATTAGCAGGCAGCCTGTCCCAAAACCAGCGTTTAGCCATTTGTAGTTGCTGAAAATCATCACATCTATGCCTGATTGATCAAAATCAATAGCTACGGCCCCGGCACTTTGCGTTGCGTCAACGATAAGTCTAACATTATTTCTTTTACAAATTTCTGATACAAGAGATAGATTCGTTTTGAACCCAGTCAGCCATTGCACATGTGAGATTACCAAAAAATCGATATAGTGTTTGCGAATAAATCTTTCAATTGTTTCAGGGTAAATCGTAAAGCCTCCACGATCGCTAAACTCAATGATATTAAAGTTCTTATAATGCAGCGGGTCAATTAAAGAGGGGTAGTCCTTTTTGTAGCATAAGACATTTGAATTTTCCGGCAAAGCATTTAAAACAGCATTGATACCAAAGGAGAAATTTGGAACTAAAGCTACCTCCTTTGTTTGAGCCCCAAATCGATCAGCAACCAATTCTTTGATCTTTGGTACTTCACTTTCGAACCAGGCTTCGGCAAATTGAGATGGGGATTCACTTAAGCTTTTGTATTTCTTGTTGGCTTGCTTTATGTGTTCTGGGTCAACTTTACCTGTTGCTGCAGTGTTGAGATAAATCTGAGTCATGAGCTTTCGTTTTTGTTTGTAATTTAAAACAAATTGGAATTCAAGTCAATAGCAATCCCAATGAAATCGGTAGAATGATAAATGACACCTCGATTTCTGATAAATTTTACCTTCAGTTAATTGATGCTTTACCAAGCTGTGTATATATTTATGGAATAAACCAAAAAACAATAAGAGTAATGAAAAATCTTGTTTTAATCGATTTTACAAATGAATCTTTCCACGCTTTAGAGTATGCAATTGAGTTTACTAAGGCTACAGGAGGAGATTTGGAATTATTTAATGTGGCAACAGCTGAGAGCTATAATGATAAACTAAAATCCCTTCAATTATTAAAAGAAGCGAAGGATTCGGATGACTTTAAATTGATCATCACTGAAAAAATTGGAACTTTGGAAGATGATGTTCCGGCTTATATTAATGAGCATAAAAGCGAAATTGGATTTGTATTTTTAGGTACGCACGATAAAAGGTTTATTGAAAACTTTGTAAAAAGTAGAGCACTGAAATTATTGAATGATACAGATGCACATTTTGTATTTGTTCCTCAAACATTGAAAGAATATAGACCAATTAAACATGTTGTTACAACAATCTCAAATGATCCGCAGACACTTCAAAAGGTAAGAGTTCTTAGGTTTTTAGGTCACTTCATGAATTTCAAACTAACTTTTTGTACTTACAATACGGATGATGCAAAGGAAAAAGCACAAATTAATTCGAGATTGGAAATGGCAAAAGAGATTCTGGATGGGCACGGAATAGATGTACACGTGGAATACATTGCCGATAAGCCAAATGATGTTTTGATAAACTTTGAAGATTACGCTAGGAATCATGATGCCGATATGGTGGCATTTATCCATAGATCGGATCCGGGGATTTTCTCAGGGCATTTAACAAGATTTGTTGAAGCAATTATCAGAAATGAACACGAAATGCCTGTGATTGCAGTTCAAGATATTCCTACTGTTCAGTTGGATAATTTTAGAGCGATCGCAGTTTAAATAAATTTTAACCATGAAAAATATTGTACTAATTGATTTTACAATCGAGTCCATGCATGCATTGGATTATGCTATTGGTTTTTGCAAGGCTACCAAAGCGGACTTGGAACTAATAAACGTCTCTACCAAAGCGGATTGGCGTGAGAACCTCGAGAGACTTGAGCATTTGAAAGCTGAAAGAGAAACAGATGATTTCAAAATGGAAGTTCATGAAATGGTTGGGGATGTTGAAAATAGTATCCCTGAGTATATCAATTTTTCTCAGAAAATCGGTTTTGTCTTTTTAGGTACGCATGACCAAAAATTTCTCGAAAAGGTTTTTAAAAGCAGATCTATGAGATTAATGAATGAAACAGATGCTCATTTCGTTTTTGTTCCAAAAAACCTAAAAGATTTTCAAGAGGTTACCCGAGTAGCCATACCTATTACAAGAAGTAGCCATTCATTGCAAACATTAAAAGTTGCTCGATTTTTGGCGGCTTATATGAAGTTTCATATCACCTTTATTAGTTTTAATAGCACCGATAAGGATGAGGCTTCAATCATAAGTAAGAGAATGAAAATGGCACTAGAAATTGCTGCGCATCCCAATATTGATTGTTCAACAAAAGTACGAGGTCATTCGGAATCAGATTTGCGAGAGCATTTTGAGGAATATGCTACGAATGATCATACAGATCTAGCGATTTTCAATAATACTTCAGCATCAGGAGATAAGTTTAATTTCTCAACTAAAGGATTTGTGGAACACATTATCCGAAATAAAAGTGGGATTCCAGTTATCGCTGTAAACGATGTGAAGACAGAGGTGTTTGATACGAGTTTTCATACAACCGGGGGATAAACGCAAAGATTTTAAGATGAAAAAGGGGCTTAGGTCCCTTTTTTTGTCTAATTAAAGATTAGAAGTCGCCAACATTTTGAAAAAATCTGGCAATTCACTAAATTCGTTATCCTTTCGCCGGGAGGAGATTTATCACTTACGACTATGGAGGTACAGAACAGGAAGAGGAAGGCTAAAATAAAGCGATTACACAACTACTACCAATACACTGGTTTTTACGATTTTGTTTGGCAAAGCTTAAAGAAGGCTTTTTTGCCTATCGTATTGATTGTGATTGCACTTTTTGTAATTGATTACTTTGTGCACTTCAAAGAGCTGTTC
>JAUICI010000244.1 GCA_030427935.1 Bacteroidia bacterium
GTGTGATGGTTTAGAATATAAATATTTGAACGACACCTTGATTGAGATCCATATTTCTGGGGAAAATTACAAGCACAAGTCCTATGGTTATGACTTTGAAACTATCTATGATTATTATGTGATTAGTCAAGATGGAAAGGCAAAGCAAGCCGAATCGAACCGAAAGTTTAGTTTTACCAAGTTTGCGGATATTGATCCTTCTTATTTCGAAGGGTGTTTCGGCAAATTCACGGGAGAAGATGGAGAAGAGTATGGAGTTGAGCTTCTACAGACGAAGCATCTGACCATGGAAGATTTGGACGTGATGCGAAATGAAATCTTTGCTGAATACGGCTACAAATTCAAATCTGAAAAGTGGCAGAAATACTTCGGAAAGTTTGATTGGTATGAAGCAAAGCATGACAATGTGGACGACCAATTAACAGATAGAGACAAGGCCAATTTGGATGTTATCTTAAGCGTTCAGAAAAAAATGAAAGGCAAGGAAAAGGAATTCACCAAGCCTTCAAAATCAGGATATGCTGCGGCTGGTTAAGTATTTTTACTTTCTTCTTGCCATTTTTATTTGTTTCGAAATTATTCGGATTTCAATTCCTTACTACACGCCAGATTTTGGGAAGGGCTTTTTAATTGGTAAAGAAGAGATTTGGTCTTTTTACAAGTTCGCTTTGTATGCACATATCATATTTGCACCTCTTGCTTTTTTGCTGACCATCCCACAAATTCTATATCCTAAATGGTCTGCCCACCGGTCGATTGGAAAAGCCTATGTCATCGTTGTTTTACTTTTAGCGGCTCCTTCTGGACTGATTATGGCCTTTTTTGCACATGGAGGCTGGATGGGAAAGGTTTTATTCTTGTCTTTATCTATTTTATGGATTTTCTATACTTATCTGGCATTTTCCAACGCTAAAAAGAATCAGTTTGACCTACACCGAAAGTTTGCAATCGGAAGTTTTATTCTTTGTAATTCAGCTATTCTTTTGCGTTTATTCCACTATCTCAATTTGAAATTGGATCTTTTGAATTCAGGAAATACTTATGTCATTATCAGTTTTCTTTCTTGGGTGCCGATACTCATTATGTATGAAATATATTATTTGAATCGAAAATAAGATTCATCTTGAGGTCACAGATTGTGACCTCAAGTTTTAAATGTAACAATGCCTCAAGAATTGGAGGTCACAAATTGTGTCCTCCAATTTGCTAATTCAGTTTTTGACATCTGAAACATAAAATCTTCTGGAAATCTTTCAATATTCCTTCTTACAGATTGTTTGAGGTGTTTTGTTTCTACTTGATACAATTCGGCTAAGTCACGATCAAGCATAACTTTCTGGCCTCGAATTTCATAGATTTTAGACAGGATTAGTTCATCCTGTAAAATTTGATTTTCCATTATTACGATTTAGGTATCGCAATAATACAAGAATGTTTCTGGAATAGTCGTTTTTAAGCGCTTATCTTACAAATCAGCTGCTGTGGCAATCATCTCTGCTACATCAAGAACCTTAACTTCATCTTCTTTTTCGAAGTTTTTGACTCCGTCTGTCATCATGGTATTGCAGAAAGGACAACCCGTTGCAATGAAATTCGGCTTCGTTTCAAGTGCTTCCTCTGTTCTTTCGACGTTGATTTCTTTATTCCCTTTTTCTGCTTCCTTGAACATCTGAGCACCACCAGCACCGCAGCATAAACCTTTCGATTTACATCTTTTCATTTCGACTAGTTCAGAATCTAGTTTTGAAAGGATTTCTCTTGGAGCTTCGTAGACATCATTAGCTCTTCCCAAATAGCATGGATCGTGGAATGTGATCTTTTTCCCTTTGAAGTCTCCCCCACCTTTGACCGTCAACTTCCCTTCTTTGAAAAGAGATTCAATCAATTGTGTGTGATGGATGACTTCGTAGTTTCCACCAAGCTCTGGGTATTCATTTTTAAGCGTATTGAAACAGTGTGGACAAGCGGTAACTATTTTCTTTACCTCGTAACCATTCAATACCTGAATATTCATCATGGCCTGCATTTGAAAGGTAAATTCATTACCAGCTCTCTTTGCAGGGTCACCAGTACAAGATTCTTCCGTTCCCAACACCGCAAATTTGACATTGCAATGATTTAGAATTTTCACCAAAGCTTTGGTAATCTTCTTTGCTCGATCATCAAAACTTCCAGAGCAACCAACCCAGAATAAGATATCTGGTGTTTCTCCTTTTGCCATCATTTCGGCCATTGTTGGTACGACTAATCCTTGACTCATAATAAATCTATTTCTTAAATACTTGTACTGTCTTTTTAACTTCGATCAAGTCGGTAAACTTGTCCTTATATCTTGTGGCTCTAACAATATGATTGTCGATCCAATGGTAATTTCCTCCTCTTGGTTTTCCCATGACCATTCCGTGGTATTTAAACCCATGATCATCCAACCATTTCGTAGTCACCTCGCGATGTTCTTCCGTTCTTGAAGTGAAAAATGTGATGATATGCCCTTCATCATACCATTTGTTCAATGTTTCTAGAGCGTCTGGAAACACTTTCGCAGTTGCCATTCTTTCCGGTTCTTCATTTGGAATATCATCGCAAATGGTGCCGTCAATATCAATTAAGTAATTCTTAATTTCTTCAGGTAAAACGGGTGAGATCTTTTCACCGTCTTGCTCCGCATCCATTAATTTATCATCAATCCCACTCATTATTCAGGTTTTAAGCTTCATCTTTCCAGTTCAGTCTGTCTGCCGGAGAGAACTGCCATGGAGCTTGGTTATTTTCAATATTTGTTAACATTCCTGTTAATTCAGAAGGCACTTTAGACTCTTCCATCACAAGATATCTTCTCAATTCAATAATGGGTTCCAAAGGCGAATTGTTCACTGGACATTCCATCACACAGGCGTTACAAGAAGTACATGCCCAGATTTCTTCTTCTGAGATGTAGTCCAATAATGACTTCCCATCATCATGATCTTTTCCGTGCTTTCTTTTCGCAGCACCTAATTCTTCCGCTCGATCACGAATATCCATCATGATTTTTCTTGGCGATAATTTCTTCCCTGTAATATTTGCAGGACATGAGTCCGTACATCTACCACACTCTGTACAAGTGTAGGCATCCATAATACTTTTCCAAGTTAAATCAGTCACATCCTTAGCCCCAAATCTTTGCGGAACAGCATCCGGATCTGGCGCTGGAGCAGCGAATGGGTCAGCATTTGGGTCCAACATCAATTCAACTTCTTTCTTTACAGCTTCCATATTATTAAACTGACCTTTAGGTTCTGGTCTTGTATAATATGTATTTGGAAAAGCCAACATAATGTGGAAATGCTTGGAATAGGGTAAGTAATTCAAAAAGGCTAAAACACCTACAATGTGAATCCACCACATACCTCTTTCGATTCCGATCAGGCTAGACTCTGAGTTCGGTAAAATATCAACCAAAAATTGAGAAATCCAGAAATCGGATTTAATCATACCGACACCTTCATAGTGATCAGCTCCCATGGCCATTAGCTTCGAATCTGCTGCATTCATGGTAAGGAAAGCCGTCATCAATACGATTTCTGTCACTAGAATAATCATCGCATCTTGGGTCGGCCATTTTTTCATTTCAGGTCCTTTGAATCTTTTCAATCCTAAGATTGCTCTACGAATAATGAAAATCGCACAAGCCAGAAGAACTAATAAGGCCAAAACTTCAAAAGCTCCGATGCAGAATTTGTAAAAGGATCCCAAACCAGCGAATGCTCTGTGTGAACCTGTGATTCCATCAATCAAGATCTCC
>JAUICI010000044.1 GCA_030427935.1 Bacteroidia bacterium
ATGATTTCGGATATCGGACTGTATAAAATCGAAAATGCGACTAGACCTAAATGAAAGGTTGGAGTTTCTGCTCCTAAGGCAAAAGAAATTTTTGGCTCTGTGATGAATAAGTTCAAAATGAACAGTGTTAATCCAATTTGAACTGCTGCAAAGAATAAGCCTTGAAGTGTGTGCTTTTTCTTATAGTGCCCGACTTCGTGCGCCAACACCGCCACAAGCTCTTCTGTGGAATGGTTTTCAATCAAGGTGTCGTAAAGTACGATGGTTTTCTTCGGACCAATTCCGCTAAAAAAGGCGTTGGATTTTGTCGATCTTTTCGAGCCATCGATCACATAAATATTTTTCAAATTGAAGCCTACTTTGTCAGCGTACTCTTCAATGGCAGATCGCAATTCTCCGTCTTGTAAGGGCGTTAGTTTGTTGAAGAGAGGCAAAATCAGATCAACATAAAACATGTTCATGAATAGCATGAAAACAAAAATGACTGCCCATGCCATATACCAGAAATGCTCTGCAAAGTTTTCAAAAATGAATATGATGGCGAAAAGTATGCCTGTTCCAATGATTCCTCCAATAAAAATCCCTTTAATTTTATCAGTAATAAAGGTGATCCCATTGGTCTTATTGAAACCGTATTTTTCTTCAATTACAAATGTTCCGTAGACTGAAAAAGGCAAAGAGATAAATCCATTCAGAAAAGCAAGTACCCCAAAAAATATCAATGCGCCAATATAGGGAGATGAGAAATAACTAAAAATATAATCGCTAAATCCACCCAGCATTCCTGAGATAAAAACGATCATGGTGAGCAGAAAAGTAATGGAGCTCGACCAAGCGTCTAATCTTCCATGTTCTTTGTGGTAATTTTGAGATTTGGTGTATTTTTCTTGATCATAATAG
The DNA here is from genome assembly GCA_030427935.1 of Bacteroidia bacterium. GTDB lineage: Bacteria > Bacteroidota > Bacteroidia > Flavobacteriales_D > Crocinitomicaceae > JAGQYP01. Next base: position 901 of record JAUICI010000044.1, read on the forward strand.
CCTTTCATGGCTTCCGGGATGACATCCGACCAGTTTTTATCATTCAAATATTCCAATACGCGATCCAAGACAAAATCAAATGCCAAGATGGCAATGATTAAGTAAAAATATCCTTCTGTACTCATTCTAGTATGTTCCCAATCTTTTTCTCAGCCACCATTCTATTGCCAGACATAAAGCAATGATGACAAAGAGCCATTTGTAATCGATAATGTCTTTGTATGATTTTTCTTGATAGACAACACTTGTGATTTCATTGTCTGATTCGATTAAGTCGATCAATTTTGAGATTTCACTTTTATCCACAAACTGCCCCTGACTCAATTCTGAAATACTCTTTAATAATCCATGATCTGCTTGAAGGTTGATGTATTCCAAGAGAATCTCTTTTACCAGAAATTGACCCGTTTTTGGAGGAAGTGCTTTTCCATTTAATTCGGTTTTGGCTTCATACCGGTAAAACCCACCTTTAAGTTTTCCTAGATTCAATTTATAGATGTCTTCATAAGGAAGTAATGCATATTCAAATTTTTCTCCCGCTTCGTTGATTAGGGTGAATTCTACATTGGATTCGTTGACCAATTCAAAAGCATCATTATACAATTCTGCCGATACGATAACGTCTTCATTTTCATTATAAACCGATTTTGTTTTTACTCTGAAATTCGATTTGTCTTCTTTCACAGCAACGAATTGCACGAACTTGTCGATCAAATAGTCGAAATTATCCGTGGTTTCATTTTCGTTGTAATCATTTAAACGCCATTTCCAGATACCGTCTGCATTGACCACTACTTTCTTAATTCCTCCAACTTCATTAAAAAAGACTAAGGGTTCATTTTTCACAATACTTCCCACTTTTTGATAGAGAAAAACAGAGTTTGCGCCTTTGAATGACACCTTTGCAAAACGGCTAAAAACCGGAGGCGAATTTTTGAATACTTTATTGAATTTCGGGTCAATTTTAAATGCTGAAAAACTTTGGTTGATGGAAGGATAAACGGCATCTGTATTCCAGTTTCCAGAATAAGAAAAACCTAGGTTCAATTGATTCAACTTACCTAAATCAGTTTGTCCACCAACAAAAAGCATCAAAGGTTTTTTTGAGTTGATGATTTCTATTGGAATTTGATGTCTTTGTGAAGGAAGGTTGTGCAAGACAATTACATTAAAATCCTTTGCATTACCCTGATAGTCGCCAATATTAGTAGAAGTCACTTCCATGTCGGAATTGTTCTCTATGGCGTATTTAATTCCACCAACATCAGGATGTGGCGCATTGGCCAGAATCAGTACTTTTTGTCTGGAATCAATCACATTGATATAAAAAGTACGCTGATTGTTTTCTACGATCTCTTCCCCCTCAACTCTTTGCACAAGAACTGTGTATTTATTGATTCCAACAGTTTCTGCATTTAAAAGTACTTTCTTCGTTTTACTGAAGGAGGAGGATTGAATTTGTAGATCCTCGGAGAAAACTTCCTTACCTTCTTTTAACACTGAAATTCTCGAGTCAGCACCATTTAACCCATCCGCGATAATATCAATTTCTAAAGGAAACTTATTTTTAAAAAAGGCTATGTCATTATGGAAAATATTCGAAATCTTCAGGTCTCTTACCGAACTCGTGTCACCCATTCCGACCGTGTAAATAGGCGTGTATTTGATCTTTTCCGCATTGTAAACCGGATTCATCCCTTCATTAAAAATACCATCTGAAGCTAAAATGATTGCCCCGATATTGGCATTGTAATACCGGTTTCGAATTTCCTCAAAGAAGTTGGAAAGATTGGATTTCTTGTCTTTGAAGTCCAGTTCGGCATTTTCTTCTGTGTTCTCCCCAATTTTAAGATTTACAACCTCATATTGATTCTTTAATTGATTGATGAGCGCATTCCATTCATCCGTATAATCTTCTAGATTATTGGAATCTTTCAGAAAGATGGACTCCGAATTATCAAATCCAACAATGATGATGGGTTTCAATTCGACCTCTTTTTTTGACTCTAGAAAAAGGTCCAGCAAAAGTAGGATGATGAAAAAAATACTGATGCTACGCAAACCGACTAAAAACCACTTTTCTCTCCCGAAGTTTTTATCTTTACGATAAAGAAACCAGGAGATTACAATCGCAATCGCTGCAATGATTAAAAAGTAAATCCCAGGAAAATCGTAGTGTAGTTTCAACTTATTTCTCCAATTATATTTTTGTTAAAAAATGCGCAGGACATCAATGAAATCCTTAAATTTCAACGGATCAAAAATAAAAACAAGTATGAGATTAATTGCCTTTTTATTGATAATTATTGTTAATGTCTCATTAAACGCACAATCTATAGAAGAACGTGCAAATACGGCAAAAGATGCGACCTATATGACAAAAAAAGAGCAGCAAGTGGTGTATTACCATAATATTGCTCGGATTGATGGGGCTTATTTCATCGAAAAGTACCTGGATCCATTCATTGAAAAATCGGATGATTATTCGAAAAATGCAGACTATAAATCTTTGATCCGAACTTTGAAGAAAGTGAAGAATTTGCCCATTCTAGAGCCCGTGAAAGATTTAACTACAATGGCGAAAGAGCATGCGAAATCCTCTGGGAGAACTGGGCATGTAGGGCATAGAGGGTTTAATTCGAGATCAAAAAAATATGCCGACTCCTATAAATTCAATTCAGAAAATTGTGATTATGGAGTTGATGACCCACTGGAAGTTGTTATAGACCTTTTAATTGATGAAGGTGTTCCAAGTAAAGGGCATCGCGAGAATATTCTAAATGAAAAAGTAAATGTGATTGGAGTCGGATATGCACCTCACAAGAATTACGAAGTGAATGTCGTCTGCGAATTTGCTGAGAGGTGATCTGATCTATTCCACACGTATCATTAAATCGTATTTCTGAAGATCTAAATTCATGGATTGGTAGCCATTCGGTGGGTTTTCCGGTTTATGCATCAATTTATATTTCAAACTGTCATTTCTGAGATCGAAATTGATCTGATGAAATCTCTGGAAATAGGAGATTGTGGTCCAATCGGCTTTCATGCTTGGGGAAATACTTAAGCTAGTTCCGTCTTCAATATGTTCTGTTATTATTTCCATGTCGTGATGGATATCATGATCCCGATCCACTTTACCAGCTCGGATTAGTGCAAATACAAGAGCGAAAGTAAGCATGGATACACCCAAAAATTTCAAGACTTTTGCACTGGACCCTGTTGGATTTAGCTGATTCATTAAGAGATTCACTTCAGGAGCAATCAAACAAGAAATACTCAAGGCAATGAAGGGTATTCCTGGAACAATATAAAAAGCAGATAATTTTGGACTTACAAAGAGCGGTGCGATTGCCGAAAATCCAATTAAAAAGAAAAACAAAGCACTATTTGCATGAGTTTTCCAATTCGATTTGAAACTTTTCCAGCGAATAGCAATGAATAGAATACTTACAATTAGCATCGGTAGAAGTTCCATGAAAATATCGCGCAGAAAATTTAAGCGAGAACCAACTCTTTGTTTCCCCTCAATACTTCCAAATACTTGAATATTCAGGTAATTCTTGAGATATTCCAAACTCTCAGGTACTAATGTGAAAAGGAGTCCGAGCAATAATCCTATCGCACCAAGACTGATGATGGTGTAGATTAGAGCATTTGCTAACTTGATTTTATTCGGATTCGAAATCCAAAAGAGCATAAAAATTGCCAATGGGAAAAGACCAACTGGACCTTTAGTCAGAAAAGCTAAGAATAGAAAAAAGCCACTAATCAGAATGAAGAAATACTTGTTTTTATCAGTTTGAATGGCACGAATAGCGAAATAAGAACTGGCGAGAGTAATGACTGTTAGAGTCGCTTCCAGCATATTGTTATTGAAGATCCAGAATACTTTTGGAGTCAGAATCCACAAAAATAGGGGGAGCCAAAACAGTTGACCCATCTTTGGCTCTTTAAAAATGACTTTCCATATTTTCAAAATCAGCCAAAGAGAAAGTACAGCCATGAGGAAGCTGTAGATTTTTTCCGCAAAATAGGCGCCCTTAAATACTTTGATGAAAATAGCCTGCGTCCATATGGCGAAAGGTGGGTGGTCGTAAAATTGCGGCCAAATGGTTTCAGAATAGGCCAATTCCCATAATGATGCTTTTCCCGTGGCTAAATTATTAGCTAAAGAAGAGTAAATGAGTCCGTCAAAAAAGAGGCCTTGTTGAAATACTTTTGGAAGAAGTAAAATCAAAAATAAACCAAAAACGATCAATTCTGGTCCTTGAAAATGCCATTTTTTTAACACAATTCGAATATAGGAAGATTTTTTTTGAATTTTTTTAGATTTTTTTAATTCTTGTTTAAGCATTATGAATAAAGGGTTGCAGGGTGGTTTTGTATGTTTTTTATTGGGAAAAAATTAAAAATATATACTACTTTGTATTGCATAGTACCATATTTTGTATATATCTTTGTAATAGAAAATACTATATAAATGAAAATCGAGAATACAAAGCAACAAATGCGAAAGGGGATACTGGAGTATTGCATTCTCACTATTCTTTCACATAATGAAGCTTATCCTTCGGAGATTATTTCTGAATTGAAAGCTTCAAAAATGATTGTAGTGGAAGGGACCTTGTATCCGCTTTTGACCCGATTGAAAAATGCGGGGATTCTGACATATCGATGGGAAGAGTCCGCTTCGGGTCCTCCAAGAAAGTATTATACTTTAACTGAAGACGGTGAATCCTTTTTAGCCGAATTGGAAAGCACCTGGGAAGAATTATCATCGGCAGTAGAGACAACAAGAAGAAAACGACTAAATAAATAAAAATGAAAAAGACAGTTTCAGTAAATATCAGTGGATTCATCTTCAATATAGAAGAGGATGCCTATGAGATCATGCTTGAATATCTGAATACGCTTAAGAATCACCTTAAAAAGACAGAAGGTGGCGATGAGATTTATACAGATATTGAAGCTCGAATTGCCGAATTGTTTCAAGAGCGTTTGAACGACAATAAACAAGTGATTACGCTAGACGATGTGAATGAGGTGATTTCGATAATTGGTAAACCGGAAGAATACCTTTTCGATGAGGATATGGAAGATCAAACTCAATCAGAATCAACCGCAGAAGAAGTGGATTTTGACTATGATGTGGAGCGAAGAGTCTTTCGAGATACCGATCATTCCATCATAGGAGGTGTTTGTTCGGGTATTGCACGCTATTTCGATGTAGACCCGGTAATCATTCGATTGGCTTTTGCCTTGCTATTCTTCGGATTTGGTACGGGAATCCTATTGTATATCATTTTGTGGATCATTATTCCTGAGCCAAAGTCCAATGCAGACCGATTGAAAATGCATGGTAGACCAGTAAACATGGAAAACCTCAAGGATCAGTTTCAAAAAGTAAAAAAAAATCCAGGAAGAAGAAAAGATTTTAAGAGATCGACAGATTTTGCCAAAGATGTAGGAGGAAACTTCTTTAAAGTTTTTGGGAAAATTGTTGGATTCGCAATGATTTTAGGTTCCATAGTTGCCATAATCGCCTTGTTTAGTCTAACATTTGGTTCTTTTAGCTTCTACACGGATCAAGGAAATTTTGAATCTGTAAATATTCATGAGTTTACAGGTATACTTTTCCAGACAAAAGTGGATGCCTTTTTGGCTTGGGCTGGTGTGTTTTTAGTTTCCTTGGTTCCAATTACAGCTATTTTACTCACGGGTATTCAGTTGGTCACCGAACTTAAAAATAAGTACGCCAAAGTTATCGGTTGGACCTTCGCAGGACTGTTCACACTTGGAGTTATTTTTAATGTCATCGCAGGAACGCAAACCTTAAGAGAGTTTTCAAATCAATCTGAATTTGAAGAGCGTTTGTATCAGATTGGGGATCAAGATGAGATCTACATTGATGTGATGGAAGACCAATATTTTTCATCGAATGTCAATTATGATGATTTTGATCTAATGGAATTGATTCAATTGCATGATGATTACGTTTATATCGGTTATCCAGAGCTGACATTGCAGGCTTCTCCCGATACAAATTTCCATGTGATTGCCATTTATTCGTCTAGAGGGATATCAAATAAAAGTGCAATTGGTAAGGCTGAAAACATCATTTACGAAGTTGAGCGTTCAGGAAATCAAATTCTGTTTTCGCCCTATTTCAAGTTTCCAACGGAGGATAAATTCCGAAATCAACAGGTGGAAATTGTGATTCAAGTGCCGAATGGAAAGAAAATCACTTTTGGACCAAATACCCGAAGAATATTAGATCGATTGGATGATGATCGTGAATTGGATTTGGATAAAGTGAATAAAACATATGAAATGAGAGGAAAAAATTTGATTCTGGCCGATTAGGTAAATCTCTTAAAGCAACAATAATACAGAACAGAATCAGATCCCGCTTGAAGAACTCAAGCGGGATTTTCTTTTAAAAATTGTATCTTTCAATATGGACTTTGCTCAATATTTAATCTATGCACATGCAGCTTTGGGTGGTTTAGCACTGGCTGCTGGATTGATCTCAATATCGGTTAAAAAGGGTGGGAGTGTACACAAAAAATCAGGAATTCTTTTCTTTTATTCCATGCTATTTTCGGCTTTTGTGGCGCTGATTGTTTCACTATTACCTGATCATGAAAGTCCATTCTTGTTTAGCGTTGGTGTTTTTTCAACCTACTTTTTAATTGGCGGTTACCGAAGTCTGAAGTTTAAAAATGAAAATCTAGATCTGAGATATGATAAAATCCTGGCTTGGATTATTATTTTAACCGGAGTCGGAATGATTTGTTATCCATTGTTTTTACTTGGAGTTGTCAATATTGTTTTAGCTGTTTTTGGGATTGCAAGTATTCTTTTTGGAGTACAAGATTTACTTCTCTTTGATAATCCTGAGAAAACAAGGAAATCCTGGCTTGCCGGTCATCTAGGTAAAATGATGGGCGCCTACATTTCAGCAGTAACCGCCTTTGTGGTGGTAAATCAATTGCTTCCTGGTGTTTTTGCCTGGTTTGGACCGAGTGTTCCGGGGACTATTTTTATCATTTATTGGATTCGAAAAGTGAAGGCCTGACATGTTTTGAATTCTCAATTTGATCATTCTTTATATTTACAAAGTGAAGGAATTGGAAATCGTATTTGAGAATGAAGATTTAGTGGCAGTAAATAAGCCTCATGGTTTATTGGTTCACTGGACGAAATTGGATCGGTATGCGACTGAGTTTGCGCTTCAAATTTTACGAGACCAAATAGGTCAGGAAGTTCATCCTTGTCATCGTTTGGATCGTAAAACATCGGGTGTCTTGTTGTTTGCAAAATCCAAAGAGGCGCTTTCCGTTGTGAGGAAAGAATTCGAAGAAAATCGAGTGAAAAAGACCTATCATGCTTTGGTTCGAGGGTTTACAGCTGATGCGGTACATATCGATTATGAGCTCACCGAAAACAATAAAACCCAGCAAGCGATTACGGATTTGGTCACTTTAGATCGATTCGAAATTGAATTATCTCATGGTGGTTTTGAAACTTCAAGGTATAGTTTAGTTGAGTTGAAACCCCAAACAGGACGCTACCATCAGTTAAGAAAGCATATGGCCCATCTGCGACATCCGATTATTGGAGATCGTCCACATGGTTGTAATAAGCAAAACAAACTGTGGAAAGAAAGATTTGGGATGACGTCCATGCTGCTTTGTGCAAAAGAGTTGACTTTTAATTTTCATGATGAGCAAATTCAAATTGAAGCAGAATATTCGGAGGTTTTTGAGTCGACATTAAAGAAATTAAAAAAGGGATGAGCCTAATGTCATCCCTTTCAAATAGTTGATTTTAAAAATCTTAAGATTTATAAGCAAAAGACTTTAGTTTCCAATGATCGGTCTCGAAGTCTTTCATCATTTTTGAAATCATGTAGCTTGTCCCGATGTCTCCACTAGAAACAGCGGCTCCGTGAATATTTAAAAAGCATTCCATCATTTTCTCAAGGTCTCCTAAAACGATGTGAATCATTTCCTCTGGAGATTCTTTTTCGGAGGATTCTGAGATGATCGAATTTGCTAAATATTGACTTAGATTACTTTTCGGATAATCACCAAATACCCGAATTCTTTCAGCTATTTCATCAATATTTTCGAGTCCTTTGGTGTACAATTCTTCTGTGATTTCATGTATGTCGAAGAAATCTCCGCCTTTCACATTCCAGTGAAATTTTTGCAGTTTGTGAAAAAAGATCTGGTAGGAGCAAAGGGCTTCATTTAAGGCTTTTGTGATTTCAGTTTTATCTTCTTTGTCAAATCCAAGCTCTTTAAAAGCTATTGTATTGTTATCTCTTAATTTTTCCATTTGTTTAAATTTTTTAATGTGAATAATTGAATTTTTGTCTCGATGATTAGGCTGCGAATTAACCCGCATTTCTCAATTGATTCTCCACTTTTTTAGGCAATTCCAAAGTTCGAATCGGAAATGGTATATTGATTCCGGCTTGATCGAAGGCTTTTTTCAATTCTATAATGGCCTGACTTCGATTGACCAAATAATTAGGTTCCTCTGAAACGTCCAGCCAGATGAGAACTTTGAAATTAATCGAACTGTCTCCAAATTCAGTAAAGTAGAATTCAAGTTGGCGACTTTTGTCTCGACCATTAAGTTTGTTCAAACAGTTTAAGGTGATCTCACGAACTTCTTCTAGGTCGGAATCGTAATGAACACCGCACTCGAGGTCGATTCGTCTAAAATTGGTTAAAGTGTAATTAACCATAGGGTTTTGAAGCACTTTTTTATTCGGAAGGAAAACGTCTTCACCTGTCAAGGTTTTAATTTGAGTGGATCTTAAAGTGATCTTTTTAATGGTGCCTTGGTAGCCATTGGTTTTGACAAGGTCTCCGAGATTAAAAGGTTTTCGGAATGACATCATGATTCCTGAGAGCGTGTTCAAAATCGGATCTTGGAAGGCTAAACTGACAGCTAAACCAACAACTCCTGCACCAGCCAGTAGCGAGGTGACCGCCTTGTCTAAATTCAGGATGTCAAGTGCTAGCACAAAGGCCAGAACAATCAATACAGAAGTAAAGATTTTCCCTAGAAATTGGCTCACCGTTCGGTTATCGATAAACTTATTTAGTAAACGTATGAATAATTTCTGTGCGCGTCCTGAAATGTAGAATACTCCTATAATTACTAAAAGTGCAATAATAAGATTGGGTAGACTGACCAGAGTGTCATGTGCCCAAGATTGGAGTTTGATATAGATATCATTTAATGTGTTGGAAAACATATATAATAGTTTGAACAATCTTAATTAGATTGTAATTGCATAATAAAAAAGTGTGAAAAATACGACGATAGGAAAGGTGGATGGGAATTAATTAACTCTTGTTTTTGTCGTTTTTTGTGTCATAATTAGTGTAAAATTACAAAAATTAATCAAAAAAACAAATAAAATAGACGAAAAATCAATAATTCGAATTTTCAATAAACTCGACTTAAAGATATGTTAAGCATAATTAAAATAGGTAGATGTGGACGTCTGAAAGGAATTGGTCAATTATCACGATCCTCAAAGTTTTCGCTCTTCTTTTCTTTAATTCTTTTGAAGATTAGATAGATCAACAGAACAATAGCGGCTGCAATGGCGGTTCCATAAAGCCAAACGATGACAAGTGCTACGGTATCCATTACTTCAATTTAACAGCAGTTCCGTAAGCCAAGATTTCTGAAGCTCCTTGCATAATCATTGAAGTCGTAAAACGAACGTTTACCACGGCATCTGCACCCATTTTCTCAGCATCCTCTTTCATTCTTTGAAGTGCTTGTTCTCTGGATTGCGCTTGAAGTTTCGTATACTCATTGATTTCTCCACCTACAATATTCTTTAAACCTGCAAAGATGTCTCTACCCACATTTCTAGCTCTTACAGTGGAACCTCTTGAAATTCCTTTCACTTCTTCAATTTCTTTTCCTGGAATTGTTTCAGTTGTTGATATAATCATTTTTTGTTTTTTAAGATTTATAGACATCAGTTGCTAGATGCCAGATTTAGATTAAAGATATTGATTTTAATTCTAAGCGAATTGACATTTAGGATTAAGATTCAAGTCTTTGTTGTGAGCGGTTTTTGTTATTTGTTGACGGCGAGGATTAAGTAAAAGGTAAAGATGAAGTAAAAGGTTATTCGTGGTATCTTTATGGGAAATTACAATCATGTCTGGCTCTAACCTTAAGCGACAATTAAACGATCTTCTGCATCAGGCCGAGAGATTGATCCAATCCAAATGTACGGTTCAAGAAATTCGGGAGTTTGGAAACTATTCGGAAGAACTCAAGCAGTATATCATCGATACTACTCAGGATGATTTTGTTTTGGAAAGAGTGCATGCCATTCCTAAGATTGATCTGAATCCTGCAAAATCCAAAGCCAATTATATTGCCGCCTTTTCAGGAGTTTTTGGGACTTTATTCGTGGAAAGAAATCAAGTCAACCAAGGAAAAGAACAAATCCGAGAAATCCGAGATAAATTTTCATCAGTGGAGTTTTTGTTACGGAATCAGGATTTATAATTCCTGTTGAAACAACCTTAGGCCTGGGTTGTCGTTTTATCTATATGAAATACTTGATTTACCTAATAACACTTTTTATCAATCTGATTTCTTTTTCTCAAAAGTCTGATACTTTAATACTAAAGATGGAGACGATAGAACTTTTAAAAAATCATAAAGGAGTGGTTTTAACTCCAAATATGGATTGTCCATATACAGTTGAGAAAGCTAAAGAAGCAATAGTAAAAGATAAACTCAGAATAATTGTTCGAACTGATTTTACTGGAGCGTGGGAAACCGAAGTAGATAAGACAAATGATTTTTTGAAAAAGTACAATCTAGTAATTTCCTACGTCGGCTGTGTTCGATCATGGAATATTGAGGAGGAAGATATAAGTGGCTTCAATAAGGAAATTATAGATTTTCTATGCCTCAAATATGGACTAAAAGTGCGAATAGAATATAATGATTTATTTCAGGAGTGGCAGTAAATTAATGCATACAGTGGTCATACATTAACAAGCTCAGTTAATATTTTCATCCTTAATCCTTAATCCTTAATTTTTAATCTTTAATTCTTCATTTTTAATTTCACATCACAAATACCTCAAAACCCACCCCTCAAAAGGAGCCCAATAAACAGTTTTGATCTTGATTTTGCGTAAAACATTGTTCGTCCAGACATTGCAAGTCATGAATAGGGAATAGGAGCCATGTGCTTTATAAAAATTGTCTTTTTCAGAATAACCTTTCCCTTCAAGAATCATGGGATTACCATCATTGTCTTTCACGAAACGGTTTTTAATAGTTTCTATCAGAATTTTATATTGATGCGCATCTATGTAGAGTGATTTACATTTTGCTCCTACTTCAGGTTTGTCGATCAGAGTCAGATGCATCAATGTTTCTGTGTTCAGAAATAATGCTCGGAAAGCAGTAGAGAATTTTAAGTCTTTCCATTCCGGTGTGTCCACATAAAAGCCTTTATCGCCCCAGCCAATGGAGAGGTAGCCTTCGGAATCATAACCATAATGATCGATTCCAATCCATTCCTTCCAATTGAATTCGTGACTTATGGGGATGACCAAATCACAATGGACACCATTTGATTTTACAAAAATCTCAGTTAATTCCCCTTCTTGCTTGTAATTCGTTGATATTGGGAAAAGTAAACAGAGGTAAGCAAATGCAAAACACAGGGCAATAAATGCCACAAAGCCTTCTAAAAAATATAGAAGAAAATAAAAGAGTAATTTTAGGGTCTCCAAAATCTTTCGGGTATGTCTCTTAAAGATACGAAACATTTTTGTTTAATGCCTTTTGTTCACGTTCATATCAACTCAACGGGAGATATGAAGGCCTGTTGTATTTCGGACATTTTTTTAGGAAATATTAAGAATTCGGATGTGGTGGAGATGTTCAATTCAAATCAAATGAAGGACTTACGCGAAAAGTTCTTGAGAGATGAAGCGGATAACCGCTGTAAAAACTGTTATGTCAAAGAAGCTGCAGGAAAAGAAAGCATGCGTTTGGAGACATTAAATAAGTTTGAAGACCAATTGGAAGAACTCATCCAAAATCCAGAACCAAAGTATTTTGACATCCGCTTTTCCAATCAGTGTAATTTGAAATGTCGCACCTGTTGGCATGGCAACTCATCCAAATGGTTCGAAGACGCCAAAAAGTTGAATCGGGCTTTGGAAGATAAATCTTTAATCAAAGCTTTCGCAGACAATTCGGAATTGGAAAAGCAATTGGGAAACTATATCGAATCTGCTCAAGAGTTTTATTTTGCTGGAGGAGAACCTTTATTGATGGAAGAACATCAATGGGTTTTGAATAAGCTCATCGAAAAGAAAAATTTCTCCTGCTTACTGCGTTACAATACCAACCTCACGAGTCTGTATCAGTTCGAAAAGAACCTGATCGATTTATGGAAGCCTTTCAAGCAAATTGAAATCTTGGCCAGCATCGATGGTTTAGGAAGAAAAGGAGAAATCATCCGCTCCGGTATCAATCTCGAGAAGTTCGAATCCAATTTCCGAAAACTAAAAGAACTCGACCAAGTCAATATCAAAATCGCGCCCACACTGTCCTTGCTGAATGCCGACCTATTACCCAACTTACACCGCACTTACGTCGAAAAAGAATTGATCAAAATTAACGATGTACATTTCAATATTTTAGATCAACCCTATCATTACAATATCAAGTCGCTTCCAAAAGATCAAAAAGAACGAATTCAGACCATGTTTGAAGAGCATACAAAGTGGATTGAATCAAATAAAGGAGACATATCAGAATGGAAAGCCGCGATTGAATATATGAATCAAGACGATTGGAGTAATCGGTATGAGAAAGCAAAGCAGGAAACGAGGAAACTTGATGACTTGAGGGGAGAAGGTATTGAATTAAAAATTAAAGATTAAAAATGAAAAATTCTATTGTGATTTTAGTACTGATTTTGTTTGTTTCTTGTTCTGATGAAATTGAAGAAGGAGTTCAGGGTAGTTGGATTATTGAGAAAATGCAATTTCAAGATAAAGATCTCACGAAATGTAGAATGTTAACGAATACAATCGATATTGAGGATGGAGAAATTGAATTCCCAGAGATTTACCAACCTTGCGATACATTTCCGCATGATGGTCAATACAAGTACAAGTACCAGCTGGAAATTGGTGATCAAGTGTATCTTCAAATAAATGGTAAAAAGGGAATTTTCACTGAGAAGTTTAGGCTGTATTTTGTGTTTGATAAAGATGAACATTTTAGGATGATATTAAAATCAGAAAACTGGAAAATTCAATGTGTACTTCATGAGTTTGCTAGATTTCAAGGAGACAAAGAGGCTATGATTCGAATGCAAAACAGAACCCATCGAGATTAGCAACACTTTCACAAAATTTCTCCGTGCAACTCTGTGACTCCTCTGTGTCACTCCGTGTAACAAAAAAAACACCTCCACACCACAAAAAATCACCCAAAAGCAACAAATAATAAAACTACTGGCAATAAGGGGTCCAATCCCAGATTTGATACCTATTTTCGGGGAAAGAACTCGTCCATGAAGCCTATTTATTTTATCTCGTTTTTGTTTATCCTTTCTTGTCAAGATGAAGTGAGTTTTGAAGATCTCGAAATGAACCATGAATCCAGTAAAAAAGGAAAAGAGGTTTCTGAAAGTCTTTACGCAGACAAAAATGGGAACACCTATTACAAAGTAAATGGCTCTTGGTCAACCGTCCCGCAATTGATCGAACTAAATGTGTTTCATCTAGCTTTTATTCAATGGGGAGCCGAACTCGATTCCAATCGCTATCAGGTATTTTATTATGATGGATGTCCAGTTACGATTCCCTTTGCTCGCCTTCATACAAAATCAACGAATTATGTGCTCAAAGAACACGGGAAAACCAAAATGTTCATTCGATTACTCAAAGGCAATTACGCTTGGTTGATCGATTATCTTAAAGAAATCCATCAGAACAAACATTACGATTACAAAGAAGTCTTACAAGAAATCCACGGAATCGGCCAACTCGATTCAATCAACTATATCCTGTTCCAAGTAGCCCCCGATTTACACCAAACAGACCCCAAACTACTAAAAAGAACCTTGAAAACCTTCAACATCAAGCGCCTACCACCACTAAATTAAAACCCCACAAAAACTCACCTATCTGTGCTTTTTACTCCACTAAGCTTTGCGACCTCTGCGATACCTTTGTGCACTCTGCGTTTAAAAATCCATTGTCTATAATCTCAGATCTGCTTATATTTCTGATTACCGATAGAATATTGATTAGATTTAGGTTTGTGTTAGAAATAATTTTCAACTAAATAATGAAACTATTATGCTACTTAATTACCCTGTTCCTTATCTTTTCTTGTGGGAATAAAGTGATTTCATATCAGCATCAATTTGAAAACGGACAATATTCAATTATTCAATTTGAATTGAGACAAAAACGATTTAAAGAGAAAATTCAAGCTGCAGCAATAGAAAACACAGATATTAATGTGAAATTCCGTGTTAAAAAGGGAAATATTATTGTTGAAAAAAGTGAAGTTGAGCAAAGCGAATATGAAAAGGAATTAGAGTACTACATAAGTGGTTTTTACAGAGAGTATGATATAAAACAAGACACTTTCATCATTCAAAATCGAATTTACAAAAGAAAATAACCCTAAACCCTATTACCTATTACCTATTAATTATTACCTAACACCCCTTCTTCCCAAATAACATCTCTCTCTTCCCAGGAGGTCCCGGCAACCTCTCCATCTCCAATCCAAGATCCCGCAAGTCACGTCTAACCTGACCCTTCGCACAATAAGTCACGAAAATAGCCTCCTCATCCATCAAGTCCACAATCTTCTCCAAAATGGGTCTTTCCCATAGTTCTCCTTGAGCTCTAGGACCAAAGGCATCATAGTAAATCAGATCAAACTTTTCATTCAGCTCAAGACTGCTGAGATCCCCTTCAAGTTTTCTCAAATGAAAGTTTTCCGAATGTTTTTGAAAGGAACCCCATTCAAGCTGATGCATCTTTAGGAAGTCCGTTTTATCCGCTTTTAGAGCCTTCCAATATTCGGTTTCTTCAATGATCTCCTTGCTTACTGGGTACAATTCCAATCCCGTATAGAAAACTTCTGTATCGGTATTTTGATACGTCAAATAAGCATTCAAGCCAGTTCCAAAACCCATTTCAAAGATTCGAACAGGGGATTTTGTGGATTTTTTCAGTCCGGTTTCAATAAATACATGAAGGGCTTCTTGAACTGCGCCGTGTCTGCTGTGATAAGTCTCATCGATGTCTTCTCGATACAAAGTCGTGCTGCCGTCTGCTGTTTTAATGACTTTCATTACTTATTGAAATGTACTTTTAGATTGATGACATCTCCACTTACTGGGATGTTTTGCAAAAATACTCCGGATGCCGAATAAATACGAATCGCATTGGCAATTCCAACATAAATTCGGTCATTCACCACATCATAATCGGCAGATAGAATCCCGCTTCCTGAGATAACGGTAATCAAATTATTGCTGGAGTAGGTGTAAGCGTAAATTCCGCCGTCCTGAATAATCAAATAATTATCATCATCAATTTGAAAAGCATCTATGAATTCCCCAGGAAGCAGGTTTAAAGGCTGAAAGAAATTACCGCCATTGGTATAGAAGATTCTGAGTTGTGCTTGTCCACCCGAATTCCCCAAAACAAGGAGTTCGTTGGTACTCTTTTTCAGAATTTTTTTGAAATCAAAAGGGGCTGTATAGTCTTCATCGTACACACCGCTATTGAAGAAATAACGCTGAAATCGGCGAATACCAGTTCCTAAAGTTAGGCTTTCAACATAAATGAAATTACCATCTTTAAAGGTAGTTTCGGGCTGACCACCAGAATAATTTAAAACGACATTTCCTGTTCCAGATCCATCTTTGTATCTCTTTAAAACCTGATCATCAAATAAGCTGACCATCAAATATTGGTCTTCCGAATAATTGAGTTCATGGAAATAATAAGTCCCGGGAGGATTGGCCAAATTGTCGATGGTCCAATCGTAAGTATAATTTCTCGTATTAAAAGCGATCAAATCGACCGATTCATAACCCATGTAAAACAATTGTTGATCGTAATTATTGATTTCCATGCCTCCATAATCCGGAAAAGTAGCAATGGGAATCGAATCCTGATCCAAACTGTCAATTCTACCCAAGGTGAACGAACCCGAATTATCAGCCACATAAAAAACACCTTGTTTGGTTCTCGGGACACCAAAAATGATGACTTCACGAAAGATGGATTTACTATTCCCGGCTTTATCAAACACTTCAATTTTCATCATGTAAGTCCCTGAATTCAAGTGAATGTCGTCCAACTCATATCCTTTATTGAAAGAATAAGGATTGGAATTGGGGATATCAATTTCTTTTGGCATTACTGGGGAGCCGGTAGTCGTCACCAATTGGTATTCGATTCGATCTAGTTCTACATCATCGGAAACCGTTCCACTGCAAGGAATCTCATCTTGTAGGGCATAATACTGGGAGTTTGTAGATGGGTTCGAAACGGAAATATCGGGCAGGATTTCGTCTTTTTTCTTGCAAGAGAATAGAAAGAAAATATAAACAATTGTTAATAACCTTATTTGAAAACTATTCGATAAGTTCATCGCTCAACACTTTAACTCCTGCACTCAATTCAGTATATTTGCAAGATGGACAATCCCGGACAAAAAATACAAAATCAAAATCAGAATTCAAGAAATCAGCGCGTCAATCCTTTTGCTGATGTTGGAAAATTGCCTCCTCAAGCCATTGATTTGGAGGAAGCGGTTTTGGGTGCCCTGATGTTAGAGCAAGATGCTTTGAACGACATCATGGAGATTCTGAAAAGACCGGAATTTTTCTATAAGGAAGCGCATCAAAAGATTTTTGCAGCCATTTTGAAATTGATGGGGAATACAGAGCCTATCGATATTTTAACGGTAACAAACCAACTGAAAAAAGATGGTGAACTAGAAAAAGTCGGTGGTGCTTTCTATATTTCGCAACTAACCAATCGAGTAGCTTCTTCTGCTCACGCCGAATACCATGCGAGAATTATCGCTCAGAAATTTATTCAGCGTGAATTAATTCGTATTTCTTCTGAGACTATTCGAATGGCTTATGACGAAACTCAGGATGTATTCGAATTGCTGAATAAAGCGGAATCGGATCTGTTTAGCGTGGCGGAAGGAAATACAGGGAAGTCTTATGATACGATGGGACCATTGGTAACCCAAGCGATCGAAAATATTGAAGCGGCAAAGGCCAAAGGAGATGGGATTTCAGGTGTTCAGACTGGTTTTACAGATTTGGATCGTGTAACTTCCGGTTGGCAGCCTTCGGATATGATTGTACTTGCAGCTCGTCCGGGTATGGGTAAAACGGCTTTCGTCTTGTCCATGGCGAGAAATACAGCAGTAGATTACGGAAAAGGTGTGGCAGTTTTCTCTTTGGAGATGGCTTCTGTTCAGTTGGTGAATCGTTTGATTGCCTCGGAAACAGGAATTTCTTCTGAAAAACTAAGAAAAGGAACGCTGGAAGATTATGAGTTTAAGCAATTGCACGCAAGAATTGTTAAGCTTTCGGAAGCACCTATTTTTATTGATGATACACCAGGTATTTCCATTTTTGAATTACGTGCAAAATGTCGTAGACTGAAAATGCAGCACGATATTCAGTTGGTCATCATCGATTATTTGCAGTTGATGACAGCCGGAACCGGAAAATCCGGAAACAGAGAGCAAGAAATCTCCGCTATTTCGAGATCGATTAAGGAGATCGCCAAAGAAATCAATGTACCCATCATCGCACTTTCTCAGCTTTCACGTTCGGTTGAAACCAGAGGAGGAGATAAGCGTCCAATGTTGTCCGACCTTAGGGAATCCGGAGCGATTGAGCAGGATGCGGATATTGTAACTTTCATTTACCGTCCGGAATATTATGGTCTGACAGAAGACGAAAACGGAAATCCAACACAAGGAACTGGAGAAATCATCATTGCGAAGCACAGAAACGGTGCCCTGGAAAATGTAAGATTGAAGTTTATCGCCAACTTGGCGAAGTTTGATAACCTCGATACTTTCGATACACCTGATTTTGGAGGTGGTTTTGGTCCGAATAGCAATTTCGACGAATCTGGTAACATGACCATCGGTTCGAAAATGAACGAACCTGATTCCAATGACGACTTTTCCGATCTTGGAAGCAATGATTTGGACGAACCACCGTTTTAAAGATATGACACTCAAAAAAATCGCCTTTATATTTACTTTTCTTTTTGGTCTGAACACCTTCGGAACTCAGATTCTTATTCCCATGGATGCAAGTCAGAAAAACCATCTGAAAGCCTACGGAATTGCTTATTGGGTTTTGGAAAATGGAGTGGAGATCGAATGGCTATTAAATTACAGAGGAGGTTCCTTCATGATGCCGGCTTTGGAGTCCATTCAGGAGAATTTAGTGATCAAAGGAGTTTCTTATGAAGTGATTGCTGAGGGTCAGGCCGAGAACATTCGCATGGCCATTGCGGATCCAGCGGTGAATCAAGAAATTATCAAATTAGAAAAAGCACCAAAGATCGCGGTTTATACGCCTTCAGGGAAACAACCTTGGGATGATGCGGTAACTTTGGTTTTAACTTATTCGGAAATTCCTTACACCGAAATCTACGATTCTGTGGTCGTTAAAGGAGGTTTAGCTGAATACGATTGGTTGCACCTGCATCATGAGGATTTTACGGGTCAATACGGTAAATTCTATGCACGCTATCGTTCGGCAGCTTGGTACCAACAGCAAGTTCGCGATACGGAAGCAAGAGCCAAAAGACTAGGTTTCAAAAAGGCTAGTGAACTAAAATTAGGAGTCGCAACGAACATAAAAAACTTTGTGATTGGCGGAGGATTTTTATTTACCATGTGCTCGGGAACTGATTCCTATGATATTGCATTAGCAGCCCACAAAACCGATATCTGTGAACATATGTTTGACGGAGATCCCGCAGACCCAGAAGCACAAAAGAAATTGGATTTTAAAAACACATTAGCCTTTGAAGATTTTACGCTGAGTCGGAATCCGATGGAATATGAGTATTCCGATATTGATGGGACAAGGCAGCATAATCTACCTGAAAGTCAGGATAAATTTACCTTATTTGAATTCATGGCGAAAACGGATGTGGTTCCAACCATGCTCACCCAGTGCCATACGCAAGTGATTGACGGATTTATGGGGCAGACGACAGATTTCAAGAAAGATTTGATCAAATCCAATGTATTAATCATGGGAGAAACCAAATCTATCGGAACTGCGAGATATATTCATGGAGAACTAGGTCAGGGAACCTGGACTTTCTACGGAGGCCACGATCCCGAAGATTACAGACATTATGTAGGTGATCCACCAACGGATTTAAACCTGCATCCAAACTCTCCAGGGTATCGATTAATCTTGAATAATATCCTATTTCCTGCAGCTAAGAAGAAGCCGAAGAAGACGTAGATTGGAATTCAAAGTTCAAAGTTCAAAATTCAAAATGAAGATCTTTGTGAATCTTTGTGTTAAGTGACGAAGGAACGTCTTTGCGAATCTTTGTGGAATAATAATTTTGTTGATGGTGGATCGTGGAGGTTTAAACGGAGAGTGTGCAGAGTAGTTTCAAGTTGAAATCGAAGAATTCTTAATCATGTTGAGAAAACTTAACCCATATCTGATTTTTATAATCGTTTTCATTATTGAGGTCGTTTTCGTTTCTATTTTTCTGGAGGAATTAGTTGCGGGTCTATTTGGAGGAATGATGATGATTATCGTAGTTCTGTTTTTCCACTTTTTTATTGCATCAATATTCTTCTATTTAGAAAAACTGAAGACAGCTTATTGTGTATTGCTCAATATATTGATAGTTCCGGTGTTTTTTCTGTTGATCTTCTTTCGAATTAACCATCCAGGCTGTATTCTAGAAGAATTGACGGCTGAAGAAGTAGCCGAAAGATCTTGCAAAAGGTATTTAAATAATAATGTGCCAGCCGTTTCCATTAATCATGTTCAAATTAATGAGTTAACTGATTCCATGAAGGCGGAGGTGACAAAAAAAATCGAAGAGGGCATTGACTTAAAGCAAGCAACTATGGAAGTCAATATTTACTATTCGGTAGATACTGAGGAGCTAATTTTGTGCAAATGTTTAACCGATGAAAATGGAGAGCTTGTTTGGCCGAGGTAGGTTGGGAATGGTGGAGAGGTTGAGAAGTGGAGAAGTGGAGAAGTGGATCGTGGAGGTTTAAACGCGGAGTGCGCAAAGAAGTCGCTAAGTTCACTGGGTAAATTTCTCCGTGAAACTCTGTGCATCTTCTGTGAAGCTCTGTGTAACAAAAGAAAATAGTCGTACCTTAGACCAAAGCAATACCTAAAATGCCAAAAACAAAACAGCAAAAATTCACGAGATATTATGGGGTTCTTTTCGGAGTACTCAACCTTATAGTCGTATGGTTTTTCGGTGGAATTTATCTTTTCTCTTTGGCTATATTTACGGATATTCACTCTTCTTCAATTGCGATCTCTATTTCAATCGTTTTTGGAAGTTATCTCGCGGTTTGGATAGTATCAAAAGGATACATAGAAAAAGGTCAGGATTTTAGTACTTCGAATTTAGCATCCAAAGGTTTTTCAATTGGAATTTTGTCCATTTTCACTTTGGGTTTTTCAGCCTATTTAGCATTGTTTATCCTATCCTATATTGAAAACAATGAACGCTTAACCGAATGGCTATTGGCGTTTCCCTCATTTTTCACTTTGTTTTTTGGAGTAGGTGCACTAATAATTTGGTTTTGGCTCGTTTTTGCGGGAATTATAACAGCAATTGCTTCTAGAGAAATTTTAGGAATACCTAGTAGGCGCCCCAAAGTTGATCCTAGAGATTTTGAATGAAACTATTTACCTTTTGTAGCATTATCCAATAAAATCAAATGTTGAGAAGACTCTTTATCGTTTTTATTTGTTTGTATTCCATTTTCGGACTAACACAGCATGAGATCGCCGACATAGATACCACATTGGATTATCAAGAGCGATTTTATAAAGAGGGTAACCTGGATTGTCCAAATCACGTGAGTAGATTGAATAGGCTATTTTATTATTCAAAGGAAGATACTTTATGGATTCTGAATCGACATGTAATTCGGGTTGGATATAAAGTGTTTGGTCAAGCTGATCCTTCTAAAGTGACTTTGTATGAGGAAACAAAAAGAGACACTTCTTCTCTTCCTTTTTGCTATGCTGAATTTATTTACGATGATGATGCGACAACCGCAAAATATGTAGATTACAAATCTAAATGTGATCTTGGGAAATTTGATTCTACTGGATATCTAGACTTCAAAAAGCTGAAAATTCAAGAACTATTTTCAAAAGACACCATCCAGCCGGATTCTGCGCGACAAGGAAAATGGGTGAGGTATTTTACCAAGAAGAAGTACGAAGTATCCGGAAAAGATAAATACGACTATTATGTTTTAATCGAATTCAAAGGTCAGGGCTACCCCAAAAAAGCCTATAAATTCTCAAAAGAAGGTCGTTTGGTAAGAACTTTTGATGATAGACCAAATTGGGAAGGATCTGAGTTCGACGGAGAAAGAAAAGTAGATTACAATAAAAAAGGAGAGATCGTCGAAATCATTTATGATCCCTACGACAAAGGCGGTGTGGCTTCAAACATCTATTTAGAATACAAAAGTGGAATATTGAGGTCCTATTACAACTGGCTAGATAAAAAGTACGCGTTCATTTATAAAA
>JAUICI010000245.1 GCA_030427935.1 Bacteroidia bacterium
TGCATCATTAAATTCAGGAACCATTTGTCCTTCAGGGAACCACTTATATTCTCCACCGTTGTACACTGAACCTTGATCTTCTGAAAACTTCGTTACCATTTCAACAAAATTGTCATTTGCCTTGATCACTCGGATAATTGAATCCGCTAAAGCTTTAGCATCTTCCTCACTTCTTGGAGAACCTTGTCCTGTTTTGACTAGGATATGTCTTACGTGAGCCAATTTTTGATCTCTCTCTCCAACTTTCTTTGCAATACAAAGGCTTGGACCGAATTTGTATGGCCCAACAACACCGCCTATTGCAACATTATCCAATGAATCAGCAACTTCTACTGGATAAGTAGTATAGTTATTAGGAGTGTAAGTACCAATACTGTAAATCGTATTCGGATCGTATTTCTTCGCATCTGAATTGTTCACAACGAACATAGAGTCATTCTGTGTGTTCGCGAAAGCCGCTTTCATTTTGTTCAATCTTCTTTCGTATCTCGCGTAATCTGACTCAGAAGGGTTAAAAGGAATCATGGCATATTTGAATCTTCTTGCCATTGCCTTCACTTCATATTTCTTGTCATTTTTATGCTCTTCGTAATATGCTTTTAATTCGTCTTCTGTGATGTCGTATTCCGCGTTTTGCATATCATTTGTGTACTTCTTTACCACAAACTGAATCTGCTTATATTGATTTTGATCAACATATCTTCTTTTCGCTTCTAATTTTGTCACATAAGTCGACTTAGCAACTAAGTTCACATACTTCTGAGTCATTCTATTATCGCGAATGTTTGTCTCCACCTTTTGCCATTCAGCTCTTTGTTCTGGAGTTAAGTTTGGCAATGTTGAAGTTAAGAAGTTGTTTAGCAATTGGATATTAAACTGACCCATTGAATCTCTAAAGATATTTTGGATATCTTGGCAAGGAGGCAAAACACCATCACCTTTAACAAGGAAATTCAATTCTTCTCCATTCACTTGAATACCTAAAGCCTCAAGCTGTTTACCCATGATGATTTTACGAACCTCTTCCTGGAATGCTTGTTCTTTAATTCTACTAAGATCTTCTTTTGATAATTCTCTATTCTCTTGAGCGGCTGCTCTCTGAGCATTCATTCTGAAAACTTGTTCGGTTTCCTGAACTTTTTGCATGTCCACAGGTTCACCATAAACTGTTGCATGAACTACAGGTTCAACATCAGGAGTGAACATCCCTTTGAATGCATCTGCAAGAATAAATAAAACCAAGGCTCCTCCTACTAATCCTACGGCCAACCCTGATTTTGCTCTGATTTTTCCTATTAACGCCATTTTCTAGTTAAATTTTGGGTTGCGAATATACGGATGTTGGATGAAAATAAAAAGTCTTTTTCAAATTCATTGGGAGCTCCGAATTTATTGGTCTTCCAAGACTTGGATTTTAACCAATTCTACTCTGGATTCAGAGGCTTTCATAATTGTAAATTTTAACTCGCCAATGGTGAAATTTTCGCCTTGAACAGGTATCTTTTCCATGTGCTGAAATACGAAACCACCCAAGGTCTCATACTCCTCATTCTCAGGAAGTTTTAAGTCATATTTTTCATTGATTAGGTCGACTTCCATTCTCGCTGAGAAGACAAATGTGCCTTCATCCAACTGTTTTTCGGTATGGTCTTCCGTATCGTATTCATCTTCAATTTCTCCAAAGATTTCCTCAATTACATCTTCAATCGTAATAATTCCCGAGGTTCCTCCGTACTCGTCTATCACTACGGCAATATTTCTTTTTTCCTCTATAAATTTTTCCAATATTTCACTTGCACGCATGGCTTCTGGAACTATGGAAATAGGAAGAATGATTTTTGTGATTTTCGATGGATTATCAAAAAGATCAAAAGAGCGTGCATACCCAATGATATTGTCAATATTGTCTCTGTAAATAATGATTTTGGAATAACCGGTTTCCACGAATCGATCTCTCAACTGATCCACAGATTCATTGACCTCCATACCTTCAATCTCGGTTCGCGGGATCATGCAATCTCTTGCTTTTACCTTTCTAAAATCCAGCGCATTTTGAAGAATTTGAATTTCATGATCCAGTTCAACTTCATCATCCATTCGCTCATTTACGTTTTGTAAATAATGACCTAGATCCACCTTCGTGAAGGTGTCTTTTTCTTTTTCAACTTGAATATTAAAAATGGCGAAAATTGCTTGAGAGACAAGCATCGTGAATTTTGTTGGAATCCAGAGAATGTAATAGGTAATCAATAAGGGAATTGCCCCAACAGTTAGGATTCGATTTGGGTTGATTCTAAAAAATGCTTTGGGTAAGAATTCACCTGTAATCAAGATCAAAAGGGTAGATAAAATCGTTTGAATAAGCAATACAACCCAGCTAATCGGAGAAATATATGCTACAATTACAGGTTCTAGAATATAGGCTGTATACAAACCATAAATGACTAAGGCAATATTATTTCCAAGAAGTACAGAAGAAATAAACTCTGAAGGATTATTGGAAAATTTAGCAATAATTCGCGCTGGAAGCGTTCCCTTATTTCGATCGATTTCAATCTGGAGTTTATTCGCTGAAATAAATGCAATTTCCATCCCAGAGAAAAATCCCGAAAATAAAATGGTTGTTATGATGATTAAGATGCTCTGAAAATAATCGTCCATTGACTAATCACTAAGAATGAGAAAGATAATGATTTAATTTTAGTTTTTCAGATCAAATCCAATGTCTTTTCTGTAGTAAGCTCCTTCAAAATCAAGCTTATCGATGTTTTCGTATGACTTATTCAAAGCTACTTCCATATTCTTTCCATAGCTTGTTACGGCCAAAACACGCCCCCCATTTGTAGTGATTACTGGACCATCCGCAATGGTTCCGGCATGAAAAACCACACTTTCTTTCACTTGATTAAGTCCTGTGATTTTCTTTCCTTTTTCATAGGCCTCTGGATAACCTCCTGAAACCATCATCACCGTTGTGGCGGTTCTTTCATCTATATCGATATCTCTTTCAGAAAGGGTTCTTGTGGCAATTCCATCAAATAAGTCCAAAATATCCGATCTCAACCTAGGCATGACCACTTCTGTTTCCGGATCTCCCATTCGACAATTAAATTCAATCACGTATGGGTCTCCTTTGACATTCATCAAACCAATAAAAAGAAATCCTTGATAATCAATCTCATCAGCTTTCAAACCTTTGACAACAGGAATAATAATTTGGTTTTCAACTTTATCTAAAAAGGTTCCTTGGGCAAATGGAACTGGGGATATTGCACCCATTCCACCAGTATTCAAACCTTGGTCTCCTTCTCCAATTCTTTTATAATCTTTTGCTTCTGGAAGTATTTTGTAGGATTTTCCATCGCAAAGGATAAAAACCGATAATTCAATCCCTGATAAAAATTCTTCGATAACAACTGAAGCTCCTGCAGAGCCAAATTTGTTTTCATGAATCATGTTGTAGAGCTCCTTTTTCGCTTCATCGAGCTCATCCAGAATCAAAACTCCTTTTCCAGCTGCAAGTCCATCTGCTTTCAATACATAAGGCGCTTTTAAAGACTCGAGGAAGGTATACCCCTCTTCAATATTATCAGCTGTATAGGTTCCATACTTAGCAGTCGGAATATTATGCCTTTTCATGAATTGTTTGGAGAAATCTTTCGATCCTTCCAGTTGTGCGGCGAATTTTTTGGGACCGATAACTGGAATATTCTTAATCTCATCATTACTCAGAAAAAAATCG
>JAUICI010000045.1 GCA_030427935.1 Bacteroidia bacterium
ATAAGCGTTTTTTAAAGAAAAGTGATGATACGGAGATATTTGAACTAGCCGAAGCCGGAAATAGCTTTGAAAGTGAAATTATTGAATTCAAAGGAGATTCTCTTTGGGGAATTCAAATCACTCCAAATTTTGGTGCCGGATCAGGGACTTTTACAATAGAACACTCTGTGGATGGAGTAAACTTTGTCGCGTATTCTGATGACACTATTGATATAGATCTTTCAAGTAAGCAAAACAGAATTAAAGTGGACAATCATTGTGTAGCTCCCTTTCTTCGCTTTGCATTCGATTTCTCTGGAGCCTCAGAAGGTGGGGATGTGACAATTCACTTTTTCACTAAAGAAATTCTTTGATGATTCGAAATGTAACATGTAACAGGATTAGAAACTGGGAAAAAAATGAGTTGAGCTGCAAGAACCCGAATTCAGGAACTGTCATTCCGGACCCAGTATTACATCTAGACGCAAATATTCCAGATTCAATAAATGGAGGTTCGCCTTCAAATAATGATCCGATAGACACCTGGGGAAATTTAGGAACTGGTATTACAAACGCGACAGGTTCAGGAACCTCCAGACCGCTTTATAAGTCTTCTGGATTTGGATCCAATAATACAGCCTATCTGGAATTCGATGGAGCAGATGACTATCTAACATTAGGAACTACATATAGTAAGCTACCTGAGAGAACCGTTTTTTCTATAGCCGAATTCAACGGTGCATTAGTTCAACAATCCGTAATCATTGAAAATCAAATCGGTGTATCAAAAGAGGCGGGAATCTTTCAAGGTGTGAGATCTACAAATTTTGAGGTTACTGTAGGTGATGGAACTGATTTTAGCCGTTGTCAAGATATTGGAGCAGCTGGGGTTGTAACTACAAACACGCCTTATTTATTTTCAGACTCTTACACGCCAGGTGATGATCGACCAAAGATGTATTTAAATGGAACAAGATTAACTGAAGACATAAAAAGTGGCAGCGGAATAACAGCAATTGCAGGGGACAAAAAAGAACTAACTATTGGTAGGTTCGGTGGATTTAGCGGTTGGTTTTTAGACGGGAAGGTAGCTGAGATTCTGGTTTATGACACTACTTTAACCGATGAACAAATTTTAGCTATTCACACAGAATTACTATCAAAATATGGGATCTAAAATAACATCAAAAGCTCAAGTTCTTGACGATGGGAAACCAATTGAATTTTCCTTTTATCCAGAAGACCTTGATTCTAAAGATTATATTGAAACGAAAACAGTCGACGGGGTTACCTATGAATTTAGTGCCTGGTGTAGTAAAGGGAAATGTTATACTTCATGTTTTGTAATATCAGGAGACACCCGAAAAAAATTATCTTCAATTAAGGTTTCTGAAGCATAGTTTATTCTTGTTAGATTAAAATAAAATCGTAATTTGAATTCTCAAGCATAGTGAGTTAGATTTAGTTATCGAAAATGATAGCTGGAGTTCATGTAGGGGAAGGTGGAGATCTTCCCCTTTTTTTAATGTATATTAAATAAAAAAACGTATCTTTCTAGTGGTGAGAGGAAAAATTTTTGAAAGATTAGTACTACTCATTTCTTACAGTAACGAAAAGAGAGTTTATGTTAACTCTCTTTTTTATTTATTCATGCAACTTGTATTTTAAACTGATCGTTATTAAAATACTATGAGAGTTCATAGTAGAAAGCTAAAGCGGGAGCGGACTTTTTGAAGTCCGCTCTCTCACTTTATATACTCGGAATTCCTTTTGAGAACCCCTCGTTATTTATAAATCCTAATGATTTTAAATAAGTGTCGGTTTGTTCTATAGATGAATGTCTACATTGCAACTGAATACTTTTTATATCCACACCATTTTTATAGGCATTTACAACTCCGGTATGTTTCCATGAATAAAAAGTATAATCCGATGAAAAATTCAGTTTATTCAGAATTTTTTTATGCCTTTTACTATACAAATCTCTTCCCGAAGGTTCTGGTGATGGCACTCCATCCTTTCCTAAAAGGTACAAATCTTGATTCAAATTGCCAAAATTCATGTCCCTAAATATTTTATAAAGAGGATCTGGAATAATAATATGAGCATCAGTTCGATTCTTAGAAATCGATCCTGGAACAAAAATCCTTTTTTGATCCAGAAGAATATGTTTTAATTGTAGCCTTGTAGTTTCAATTGGCCTTAAATAGGTATAGTAAATAATCTGACATAAAACCCAAGTAGCAGGATCATGTACTATGGCATAGTCTTTTATTCTTTCTATTTGACTTGAAGAAAAGGCCATATTCTTTTTGGTCTTCTGAACCTTTGGCTTATCATATTTATCCTGGAAAACATTTTGTTCTATGTATCCTCTATCTCTAAGATGAGAAAAAATTGCACGAATACCTGCTAATCTGTTCTGGACAGTTTTACCGGTTAGACTTTGCTTTATGACCATGAAATCTATATAGGATTGAACATGCTCTTTTGTTAAATCTTTTGGTTTAAGCTCAAGTAGTCTAGCTCTTTTAATAAAATCAAGAAACAACCTAGCATGAGATTGCATCGTTGCTGGCGTTTTCCGATTTCCCTCATTTTGATACTTTAACTCAAGAATAAATTCTACAGCCTCTCTAATAGAGGTGAAATTATCTTTTTTCGAACGAAGTTCAGGTTCAATTTTTTTTTGTTCAACTGGAATAGGATTTATTTTCCAATATGGCAAATTTCTGTTTATAACAGACATATGATAATCAGCATATGCCAGTTTCTCACTCATACTTTTTATCGATGAAAAACCTTTGTACCACTTTTTCGTTACAATTTTTTCATTGGTTTCATCCCACATACCATACTTGATATACCATCTTTTTCCTTTTACTAGGACTGCTTTTCTATGAGGATATTTTCGGTTAAGATCCATAACAGAGAGTGGAGCATATAGCTCTTTTTGCTGGAGCATTTCAAAATAGAGAGAGCCAACCGTTTCATTATCAACGTGTTGGCTCTCATTCCGCGGAGAATGAGGGATTCGAACCCCCGGTACCTCGCGGTACAACAGTTTTCAAGACTGCCGCATTCGACCACTCTGCCAATTCTCCGCGGCAAAAGTAGGGAAACTAAATTTACCTGCCATAGATTTTTTGCAAAAATTTTAGATTTATTTCGAATTTGTTTACAATTTGCTAACAGTCAGTCGACTGAATAATCAAAATTAACTACCACTCACTCGAACTTATGGAATCTCGACCATTATAGCATCCTATTTTAAAGGGAAAACCCTATTTTTGTGTATTATCAAATTCTTCCATCCCCAGTTATGAAAAAATTACTTTGGATATTCTTATTGATTTGTTTACCTCTTGCCTCATTTGGCTCCAAGCAAATCAAAGCTTATTTTGATTATAATGTGTATTTCGCACCAGGTCAAGGATCTTACCTGGAAACCTATTTAAACTTTTCAGCGCCCTATTTGAAATATGTGCAAGTCCAAGACGGGATTCAAGCGAATGTACAAGTCACACTAATCATCAAACAAGGAGATACCATCGCAGATTTTAAAAAGTATGAGATCGCTTCACCAATTGTTAAAGATTCGATCCTGGAAGATTTATACGATACCAAAAGGTTTCTCTTGAATTCAGGGGAATATGAGTTGGAAATTGAACTCGTCGACATGAACCGAAAAATGTCGAAACCCATTAATGCTTTTCAATTAATTAAAATTCCGGAATTTAATGAAGGTGCCATTTCTGAAATCTCACTGATTGAATTTGCTAATAAGTCGTCCAACAAGGAAGATCAATTCTATAAAAACGGTTATCAATTAATTCCATATTTGTCGAGCTACTACGGGACTGACATGGATCGAATCATCTTTTATTTCGAAGGCTATAATCTTCTGAAAAAGCTAAAGAAAGGAAGTCCATATGTAGTACAGGCCTATATAGAAGATTTTACAGCCAAGAAAATGGTGGCTAAAAAGATGAAAGCAAAACGAATGATGGCCGATGAAAATTTGGTTCACTTGAACTCTTTCGATATTTCAGACCTGCCAACGGGAGATTATAATGTGGTCGTTCAACTTATTAATGAAACGGGAGATACCATTCTTAAAAAAGAGCAGTATTTTGAGAGGTACAAGAAGACGGATGAAATTATTGATTATGTGGAGATTGAATCCCTACATGAATTTGACATCCCTGGTGATTCCATTTCCTATTATGTGGAGAGTTTAACCCCAATTTGCGGTCGTGCCGAAAGAACTAATATTTATCAGTTGATCAAAGAAGGTGACACAACTAAACTGAAAAAATACATGGCCTATTTCTGGAATAAAACCGAAGCATTAGAGCCTGTTCGTGCCTGGAAAAAATACAAACATCAAGTTGATGTGGTAGAAGTTTATTATGGAACCCAGATCAAAAGAGGTTTTCAAGCTGATAGAGGAAGAGTTTATTTGCAATATGGTGCTCCTAGCTCAATTATAGAACGACCAAATGAACCAAGTTCCTACCCTTATGAAATTTGGCAATACGACAAGATCAAAAATCAGTCGAATCGACAGTTTATTTTCTTTAACCGAGATTTGGTAACAAACGATTATGCGCTTTTGCATTCTGACATGGTTGGTGAATTGCAAAACTATAGATGGCGACATGATCTTCTTCAAAGGAATTCGCCATCGAGAAACTTCGATGATCCTGCTGATGGAACCATTGATCACTGGGGTGGAAACGCTAATGATTACTATTATCTGAACGGTCCAAGAAGGTGGTAAAACCTTTCTTTTCAAATTCAGAAATAGCAATTTTCTTTTTCTTATCTTCGCCCCTCATTTATGGAGATAGCCGTAGTCATATTGAACTGGAATGGTCGTAAACTTTTAGAAGAATACCTTCCTAGTGTCGTTGATTATTCCAAAAATGCTACGGTTTATGTTGCCGACAATGCCTCCACTGATGATTCCGTAGAATTTGTTCGTTCGAAATATCCCGAAATTAAAATAGTCCAAAATGATGAAAATGGAGGTTTTGCTAAAGGATACAACGACTGTTTGAAAAGAATTAAAGCCGATTATTATGTCCTTCTCAATTCAGATATCAAGGTAACCGAAAACTGGATCCAACCGGTAATCGATTATATGGAAAGTCAGGATAAAATGGTTGCTTGTCAGCCAAAAGTACTGTCCTTACTTGAACCCAGTAAATTCGAACACGCTGGAGCTGGAGGAGGTTTTCTGGATAAATATTATTTTCCCTTCTGTAGAGGTAGAATTTTTCAAGAAATCGAAGAAGACCAGCATCAATATGATGACAATCGAGAAATCTTTTGGGCTACTGGAGCTTGCATGTTTATCAAAGCTGAGCTCTACCATTCTGCTGGCGGATTAGATGAAAAGTTTTTCGCTCACATGGAAGAAATCGATCTATGCTGGAGACTAAAAAATTTAGGGTATAAAATTGGGTATTGCGGACAGTCTCATATTTATCACTTAGGTGGAGGTACTTTAAACTACATGACTCCAAGAAAGACTTACTTAAATTTCAGGAATAGTTTATACATGATTACAAAAAACTATCGAGGAAATTTATTCTTACTTGTTTTTAATCGCTTGATTATTGATGGAGTTGCCGGCGTTCGTTTTTTATTGATGGGCGAATTCAAGCATCTAATGGCTATTGTTAACGCCCATTTCGACTATTACAAAGAGTTAAAACACTACAATAAAATCCGCAAGCAATACAAAAAAACAAATGCGGGAAATGAAAACAATGCTGGTTATTACCGTAAGAGCATCGTTCTACAAAAATTTTTAAAGAAACGAACAAGGTTTAGTCAGCTCGATGAAGCTGATATCAAACATTAAGGAAATACTGGACAGCCAATTCATAAGACTGCAGTCCAAACCCAAAAATACAGCCTTCGCAAACGGGTGAAATCAAAGACTCATGTCTGAAAGGTTCTCTTTTTGATATATTAGAAATATGCACTTCCACTACTCTATTTGGAATCGCCGAAATGCAATCTCTCAAGGCAACCGAAGTATGTGTATAGCCTCCAGCATTTAAAACCACCTCGACCTCTGATTCTTGTTCTTGCAGTTTATTGATCAACTCCCCTTCCACGTTCGACTGAAAATAGGAGATTTCCGCATCTGAAAACTTCTCCTGAAGCTTGGGTATAAACTCTTCCATGCTAAGATTACCGTAAACAGAAGGTTCTCTTTTGCCTAATAAGTTTAAATTTGGACCATTAACTATTAAGATTCTCATTTTGCCAGCCATAAATTGGAATAATACATTACGAGATTACCAAATTTATTTGAAACTTGAAAAAGGTTTGGCTGAAAATAGTATTGAATCTTATTTGAGAGATGTCTTTAAACTTCAAAATTACTGTAGTCAAAAAAAAGGGATCGACTCTCCCATTGATGTTTCTCAAAATGATATTGAGGAGTTTTTGGGAGAATTATATGATTTGGGGATAAGTCCGCGATCGCAGGCGCGTATACTTTCCGGAATTAATTCTTTTTTTCAGTTTTTAGTCTTGGAAAACAAAATTGAGAGCTTACCAACCGAATTGATCTCCCAACCAAAAATCGGATTGAAACTTCCCGAAGTATTGACGATTGAGGAAATCGATAGAATTGAAGCTGCGGTTGACCTGAGTAAAAATGAAGGACATCGCAATAAAGCCATTATCGAAACCCTTTATTCCTGTGGAGTTCGGGTATCTGAATTGATCGATCTTAAATATTCCAATTTGTATGAAGATGAAGGTTTTATTAAAGTTGTAGGAAAAGGGAATAAAGAACGTTTTGCCCCCATCAATAAGGCTTTGATGAAAGAAATCGAGTTTTATGAAGACTCTATGCGAAATCACCTTTCGATCAAACCTGGTAATGAAGACTATATCTTTTTAAATCGAAGGGGTGCTAAACTGACCAGAGTCATGATCTTTACCATTGTAAAAAATCTAGCTAAAGCCGCGGGAATTCAGAAAAAAGTGAGTCCGCATACCTTCCGACATTCTTTTGCCACACACATGCTTGAAGGCGGAGCCGATTTGAGGGTTATACAGGAGCTTCTAGGTCATGAATCCATTACAACTACCGAAATTTACACGCATCTGGATAAAGATTTCTTGCGATCAGAAATTCTTTCCTTTCATCCACGAAACAAAAAAAAATAGGCCCTCACTTCTGAGAGCCTAATTGAAATTGATTTGAGAACGTCAATCTAATTCAATACTACTTCTACTTGTCCAATATGTTTGGAATTTTTGACCTTATACGACTTCGAAAAGTTCAAGATCGCTTGGATCATTTCTTGTTTTGGTTGTTTTGTTTTCGAAGTGAACTCTTCGTTTTTTAATTCTTCAGAGTATAATTTATCCATAGGCTCAAATTTATTTTGCTACATATACTAACCAAACGCACTTTTATCTCGTTTATTGTAGGTTGCTAATTTTTCTTAAAATTATTTTTTCAAAATTTCGGTTTTTCAGACCCTAGGACGCGTTCATATTGTAACGTTTTTGAAAACAGGTATTCTATTAATAAAGGGCTCCCCTTTTTTCTCACAGCGCTACACTTAAAAATTAAAAATTTGAATTATGAAAAAAGCATTCTTTAATTATTTTGTGGTGGCAACATTTATCCTGATGTTAAATGCCATCTTTCTAGCTTGGTTTACTTTTTCAAATGGAATAAGCGATTCATTTGACGAAGAAGATGAACAAGTGGCTTTAATTAAAAAGAAAAGTGAGTTTTAAAGAAAAAAGATCAAGGCAATAATGAATAAAATAATGATCACCAGATATTGCCAAACATCTAAAAAGTAATTGTGGTATTTTTTCCAGAGTTTGTTCATTTCTATTTCTCCAACTCTTTAAGCTTTTCCCTAGTTTCGATTTGAAAAACATTCATTTCAACCGCTTTTTTATAGCTTTCAATCGCCTTTTCTTTATTTCCATTGGCCATATAGGCATCGCCCAATGTGTCAAATAGATTTGAATCATGATCAACAAGTTCAACATTGAGTAAAGCAATATCTATGGCTATTTCAACTGATCCTTTCTCAATCAGTGTGTAAACCATATTGTTGAATTCAAACTTGACATACCTAAATTCTGTATTTTCTTTATACTGATCATAAACTTCCCTTGCAGACTTTCCAGATTTCATTTCATCAATAAAATCTTCGACCAAGGGTATTCCTATCTTACTTGCAATCTCATTTTTTAGGGAAATAAGAGGGAGAAGTATCCTTTCATAGCTTTGTGCCTGCTGTCTTAGCATCGCATGTCTCAACAGCAAGTAATTTTGGATAACTACAAATGCTTTACTTTCTCGATCTCTAAAAAGCTCCAGGTCTAAGGTATCTTCTGGGTGAATAGTGCCAACTTGACCAAAACTAAATAATCGAGCAATATGAAAATGATCAGCAACTCCTTCAAATAACAATTGTCTTGTAGTTGAGTTATTAGACTCCTTATCTTCAGTAAGTCGTCTGACAATACTGTAGTACATGGTCAGCTTTTTCCTTAATTCTGCATCTTTAATCAAAGAGAGCTTCCCCGTAGATGTCATTTCTTGAAATGTATAATCAGTAGGGGAAAAATTGTTGAGCATTTGAGACCTCCCCATTACATGTTGAAAATAATCTGCACTAACATCTACCGAGTCAGGGTAATTAAGAAATAATAAGACCTTCTGTATATTTTCAAAAATCTCAATCGAATCAAAATGTCGATTCGACAGATCTTGAACATCCATGGATATATCAAAATATAAAGACTTTAAGTAGGTTTTTTCATCTTTTCGGTCTTTTCGATTCTGATTCCAGTCATCGATCCACAAAGAAATACTGATACCAATAAAGACAATGACAATTTCCAATAAGACCGTAAGGATAGACTTTCGTTTACTTTTAAGGAATTTGAACATGATTTCGAGTAGTTGTAAATGCACCAAAAGAAAAAAGGAGCCAAGCGGGTGCCTGAACTCCTTTTTAAACCTAACCTACCTTTGACTCAAAGGTCGCTAATATTTTTTAACTGACAATAAAAAAAATGATTTTTTTTTAAAATTTTATTTCGCATAAAAATCTGGAACCCAATTTTGATGGGACTTTGGAGGTCTATTCGAATGATCAATTTCTACTTGTCTTTCTGGTAATTTGATCTTGTCATAGTCCAATTCATCATATTCTACCTGAGATAAAAGATGCCGGATACAATTCAATCGCCCCCTTTTCTTATTGTTTGTATTCACCATAAACCAAGGTGCAAAATTGGTATCCGTCGCTGAAAGCATTTTGTCTTTAGCTTTCGAATACTCTTGCCACTTCTCTCTAGAAAGCAAGTCCATTTCTGAAAACTTCCATCTTTTTAAAGGGCTTTTCAACCTTTCTTTAAACCTTTTATCCTGTTCTTCAGCACTTACAGAGAGCCAATATTTCATAATCTTAATACCGGCATGGGCCAGAGATCTTTCAAAGATGGGGCAAACCTTTAAAAATTCTCGGTATTCGCTATCGGAACAAAAACCCATAACTTTCTCCACTCCTGCTCGATTGTACCAGCTTCTATCAAAAATGACAATCTCGCCACCTGATGGCAAATGCTGCACATATCTTTGAAAATACCATTGCGTTTTTTCTTTGTCTGACGGAACACCCAAGGCTACAATTTTGACAACCCTAGGATTTAACCTTTCCATGATGCGTTTGATCATCCCTCCTTTTCCCGCGGTATCTCTTCCTTCAAATATGATGACATATTTCTCTCCGGTAGCTTTTACATGTTCTTGCCATTTCACAAGCTCAGTTTGGAGCTTTAATAATTCATCCTCGTATATTTCTTTGATTTCTTTATTTGTCATATTTCCAAGATAGTAAATCTTCCTTTTATTTTAAATTGCATGTAAAAAATCATGATGAAAACTGGAAAATGTCCCAAATGTGAGAGCACCAATATTTATACCGATGGTAATCCCAAAAGAGGTGATCGATCCTCCCTTCAAGTGACTTCTTGGAAAAAATTCTTCATTGATATCTATATCTGTTTCGACTGCGGATTTACCGAAGAATATATAACTCAGGAGAATTTACAAAATGAGAAACTCATGAGTCGAGTTAAAGAGCAATGGAAAAAGCTTCCTTAAAGTATGGCATGAAATTTACACCTAATCCATGAAAATAGTTTAAATTTAGGTCAATGAAGATTTTCTCTTTCATATTCGTTTTTATATCCACAATCTGTTTATCACAAACAACAACAGATCACTTGATCAATTCCTTGAAATACAAAAAACCGGATTTAGAGAAACTGGAGAATTTTTGGAGATTTTGTCCGACCTGCGAAATTAATCAAGAAGAAAGTTTCTCAAAAAGTAGAACCGTTCTTCAAAGTCATGAAAATGTAGATAAAAGAAGTACTTACTATTTTAATTGGGATGATGAGGACAATCTTGAATCCGTTGTAATTTCAGGTTTTAGAGGGATTGTAGACGATCATTATCTCTATTTAATGGATTACGGATTGAAAAACGATCTCGTGAGCAAAAAACAAGCTGAAAACCCAGGGAGAACCAATTTCACGGTTACAGTTCGTAAAAACAGATTCAATTGCTTGTTGGTCAAAAGAATTACGAGTAAAGGGGTTTATTACTTTATAAAATTCACTTACATCGCGGTTCCTTCATTTTAGCTTATTTCGGACCGCCTTTCCTTCTAAGCTTCAAACTGGTGTGTTTTCGCACTTCTTTTCTGATTTTGTGCCATTCTTTTAGTTCTTCTTTTGAACATAAAACACGCAAATCCAAAGCTCGAAATTTCGCCCATAAGGATTTAAAATGAATTCTGGTTTCTTCGGTTTTTCCTGGAAGCATTAGTTCGATTGAACGGGTCTCTGAATCATAGGTAGACAACACTTCAGCATCAGGATAAGTAATATTCAACATGAATATAAATGCTTCTTCCAGTGCTAGTTCTTTCTCGTAAGACATGTGTTAAAGTTAAGAATGAATTCCTGAATAAAAAGCCCTATTCTCAAGTATTTGAAGTACATTTATAGAAATGCCAAATCACAACTCAATGATAAAAGTAGATCAATGCGTAGCCATTCTTATTGATGGAAATAATATAGAAAGAAGCCTTCAGAGTCTGACCAAGAAAAATGTCTTTGCAAATTTTGACACCTTAGTACCAAGATTACTTGCGGATAGAGCTTTAAACAGATTAGTTTATTTCAGAGAAGGAAAAGAGATTAGCTCAAAATTAGCTGAAAGACTGCACGAAAACTTTCACGGAAGTGTTGTACCCTGTTATAAATCAGCAGATATACCATTAACTATTTTCGCAACTCAAGTCGCACAAAAAGTAGACACCATAATTATTTTAAGTGGAGACTCTGATTATGTGGATCTTGTTCACTATTTAAAATCAAGGGGCGTTCGAGTTGAAATAGCAGCTGTTGAGCAAAACACAGCATCCGTATTAATGGAAGAAGCTGATCATTTCACTCCAATAACGAAAGAAGACTCATATGAATTCACACCTTCCAAGAGAAAATAGGCTTCAAAATTTAATTTTTGTCTCAAAATTGAAGCATTTCGTCTAAATTTCATTCAAAATCCATCAATTATTTCCTATTTTATAATTATGGACCGAGACTGGATAAGTGAAAAACTAGGGAATGAGATGCTTTTAAGAATCTCAGAAATGCAATTGATTGAAACCTATAAACGAAGGAGAAAGCGCAATAAATTCATTCTAAATATCTCCTATTTTCTCTTTTTTCTTTTCGTCACTTTATTCATTGTGCAAATAGCCTCTGTACTTTCTAATGGATAGATCTTTATTTTCTTAGCTTTGGAGAAATTCTAATACGATGAAATCAATAGTTGCTCTAAGTCTTTTTCTTTTCCTGATTGCCTGTGCAAATGAAAAAAAAGAAGATCAAAAAGAAGAAAAGAAAAAAGTTGAAGAGACCAAGCCTAATTTTAAAGTCGAACATGCGGGTGCATTAAAAAACATGATGCATAAGGGAGATCTATCTGCATATGCTGATTTAAACGACTTTAAAGAAGAACCCCATCTATACGCATTAGGTGCGGTTGAAAACCTAAAAGGAGAAATCCTAATTCTTGATGGAGTTCCGCATATTTCATCAGATCAGAATGACACCCTAAAAATCGATAATTCTTTTGATTATAAGGCCTCTTTATTCGTTTACAGTTCCGTATCCGAATGGACTGAAATAGAATTTTCCAATAATATCCAATCTTATGAAGATTTTGAAATTTTTGTAGCACAAGCAGCAAAGCAAAATGGAATTGACCTCTCAAAACCATTCCCATTTCTGCTAAAAGGTATGGCTGATTCATTAAACTGGCATGTAATCAATTGGCCTGAGGGCGACACTGAGCATAGTCATGAAAAACATATCCAATCGGGATTGCACGGAACCCACCTCAATACTGAAGTTGAAATTTTAGGTTTTTATTCGGATAGCCATCATGCCATTTTCACACATCATACAACGAATATGCATCTTCATTTTATAAGTGAGGATAAATCAAAAACGGGGCATGTAGATGGTCTCGTTCTTGGAAAAGGAATGAAGTTGTATTTGCCTAAGTAAAAAGATTAAACAAATCTTTCTTCACTATTTGTTAAGAATCAATTGTATTTGGGTTATTGAAATACTAAAAAGAGAGTTAAAAAGCAAAAGTGATTAAAGAATAGTATGATTTCCTTCGGAGCTGCTTCGTGATGTATTGTCAAACCAGTTTCATAATTAAATCATTGAAACAATTCTTGTTCTCTTTTGACAAACTCCTTCAATGTTGTTGGTTCCTTTCCCGTTAACATCTTGACATTATTAGATATTTGAGGTTCTTTTTGAAATCGCGGTAAATAATGAAGTAATAACATGACTATGATAAAGCCTTTTTGCATTCCCTCCCGTTTCTTGAGTCGATAAAACTTAAAAGGACCAACTGGAACAAAAATCACTTTGTTTTCTACCTCCATATTTATCAAATCAACCACTTGATCAAAAGATTTATTCTCATTTCCCGTAATATCAAAAGCTTGATTATGATATTCAGAGAAATTCAAAATAAGTTTGGCAGAGCAAGCAGCAATATCTTCAATGTCGACCCAATTAAACTTGGCTTTTCCTGAGGGAAGAGTGATACTTCTTTTGTTTTTGATTTCTTCATGTAGAACTGTCGTCAAATTTTGAATAAAATAGCTTGGACGCACAAAAATATGAGGGATCTCATTCTGCTTAATGAGTCGTTCAATCTTATTATGTGGAATCACCTTGCTTTTTTCTGCTCCCTGTACAGATAGAAATACAACCTCTTTAATCCCTGCATCTTTGATTTCCTTAATTAAAGGAACAAAAACATCAATTTTAGAAATATGTGGAGGTCTTAAAAGGAAAACAGTATCGAAATGATGTAACTT
Source organism: Bacteroidia bacterium (assembly GCA_030427935.1). Taxonomy (GTDB): domain Bacteria; phylum Bacteroidota; class Bacteroidia; order Flavobacteriales_D; family Crocinitomicaceae; genus JAGQYP01. Next base: position 13,464 of record JAUICI010000045.1, read on the forward strand.
ATTTTCATAGGTTTTGGGATTCTCAAAATCAAAATGTACAAGGTCTAAATTCTTATTATCAGAAAAAACAGATTTCGCTTTTTCAATAGTTCGTGCTCCAGCGGTAACTAATACTTGATCTCCAAAGTTCAACAGTTCAAGAATTAATGCTTTACCAATATTCCCAGTTGCACCAGTTATCAAGACCTTTTTCATAATTTTAAAATAGTTAAAATTATAAAAGGTTTAGAAACAAACGATTTGAAATACCAACGGATTTGCTTCGCAGATATCGGTAGCCGATTCGAATAATAGAGGGGAAGCGTAATCAATCCAAAGATTCATAAATCCTAAATTCCAAATACATCTCAAATAACTCAATCACACTTTGCCTATTCTCAGCTTCTTCAATATGACTTTGAGACAACCCCCACCCATCAATAGATTTGTAAATTACAATAGGCACAACCCTCATTTCAGGTCTGCAATAACTTAAAAGTCGATAATGTTTTAATAAAGAATACTCATTAAAGTCCTCTGGATTTATTTTTAGGTCAAGAAGAAATAATGTTTCTTCATCTTTTATTACACCATCGATAAAAGTTCTGGTTTCTCGGCTTGAATCTATCTTAAATTTGACTCCTATATTAGAGTGAACTTCAATTCCTTTATTATTTAGGATTTCAACTACCTCCATTTTATATTCATTCAACAACTTCTTTTTTCTGGAAGAACTATTTGTTCTAATTAGAGTCTGTGGATTACCGTCAAAATCAATATACATGTCAAGCTTGGAGTTTTTCTCCAACAGTTCAATAATTTCAGTATATCGTGCATTTTTATCTAGATTTATTGCACTTCTAATCTCCCCAACCCAATTATTTGTCTTTTTAAAAAAATGCCTGATATCATCTGTTTCACCGATTAAATGCATTAATCTAACCTTATAACCTATAGTCTCCCAAGCCTGACCATCCAACAAATCAAACGAATACACTTCCCCATCCTCAATATCACTAATATCAAAATCTAAAATCCCTTTTTCAACCATCCGCTTATGAAACAAAAACTCCTCTTGAGCTTCAGTCTTTTTTTTAGACCAAACCACATCGTAAGCTTTCAAAATTGAATCCGCATTCTGATTTACTATTTTTCTCGACAACTCCACTTCCCTGCTACTTTTCTCCGACAACCAAGAAAAATAACTTTTCACTTCCTTAGGCTTCATAAGGTGGGCATACTCCAACCCCATTACCCTTTGAATCTCTTCCTTTAAAATTCTTACATGTATCTCCTGTAATATCTCCTTCTGCCTTACTTCTAACCTCTCCTTTTCACTATTAAAGTCAAAATAATAAACACCGAAATCTTGATCGTATATCAAATCACTCAAACTCACTAATGCCGAGTGCATATTTACCTCAATCCCTCCATCATATTCATTTAAAGTAGGCTTCTCATAAAAACAAGTAAAATGAAGCTCTCCCTCTTCATAAGTCTTTTCCAAAGCCTGATCATCCAAAACAAATGCATTCCTGTTGTGTCCGTAAAAAACATCACTATCTGTAAACCTTCTGTTCTCTATTTCGACTTTGAAATCCCTAAAAACCCAAATTAAATACCTCTTATTTTCCTTATAAAACTGATCCCTTTCTAGGATTACACTTAAAAATGTTGTGGATAATTGATACTCAAATACAAGCTTCTTATCGTGATATGCACACCTTACATCCGGTCGCTTCCACTTATCAAGCGCCTTTAAGCTTTTTAGATTCTTCTCAACCTTAATATCAGACACTCCATCGGTCATCTCAAGACCATCAACCAGCCTTGCCTTGCCCTCCTTATGCAACCTACTCTCTTTTCGACCTCCGTATTTTAACCTAAGAATCTCTTCCTTTGAGTAGTTCTGACCAGTCTTTATGGGACAATCATCACTATCTTTCATGTGAGCAAAATGCAATGTTTTATACCCCCCTTGTTTTCCCCTAATCATAACTGGCTGATGACAATAAACACAAGAATACAAAGGTGACTTTTCCGCTATAGCTTCCTCAACTCTTCTACGCTCCTCGAAAACTTCACCTCCTTCTGGATATTCTAAAATTTCCTTGGTAGATTTTATTTCTCCAGTATTATTATCGAAGACTTCGACAATTGTCAACTTACTTTCGCTCATAGTTCAGATAGATTTTACACCAAACTAACTATTTTTTTTGCCCCAACAAATCATAAGCCAAACAAAAAATACAAACAGAACTGCACCAAAACGATCAATATTTCATCGATTAAATTCCATCAACAATTGTAATAAATCCAGCAACTCCCTTCTGTGTTTCCACACCCACTTTAAAACAACTTTTAATTTGCACATTAATCTCATTTACCTAGTTAAATATGCTTTTTGAAAAAGTGTTTATTTTTGCAGTACGATGATCATAGAATACGCTACAATCATTTGTTTATAAAAGGTGGGTGTTCATGAAGTGGATACCTCAATATTTTCATTCAAATGATCTGCGCCCCTCCTCCTAACATCCATTTTGTGATGGTTTTATTACCATAAACTAATGAAGGTTCCAGAACAACAACAACAATAATGTGGTAATTTTTTTTTTAAACTGCACTTAAATTTGATCCAAATGAAATTTACTCTCTTTTTTCTCTAGTTTACTGACTTTTCAATCCTGCAATAATCAGTCTTCAAATAACAGTCAATAAGAGAAGATTAAATCCCAACAAAAGATCAAGCCTTCCCGATAACTGTTAAAAGGCAACAATAGATAGAAGTAATATCAGGGGATGGATTTATTTCTCAGATCTTCTTCGTCGATTCTCGCTATAGTGGGCAAGCAAGTATGAGTGTGTCCTGATAGCTATCGGGACGCTCTCTCACTCACTCTAACCTTGTACCCACGGCGGGACTTGAACCCGCACGTCCGTAGGACACTGCGCCCTCAACACAGCCTGTCTACCAATTTCAGCACGTGGGTATTTGCTCATCAATTTAGCAAAAAAAAAGGGATTCGTTAAAATCCCTTCATTTTGTGATCTGGCTGGGGCTCGAACCCAGGACCCTCTCCTTAAAAGGGAGATGCTCTACCAACTGAGCTACCAGATCAACCGCGTTTGCGGGTGCAAAGATAGATGCTTTTTTCTTTTGAACAAGAAATTCCTTGAAAAAAATAATCGATTTTTCTTTACACGAATTTAACTTACTGTAAACAAAAGATTTTCGCTTTCATTTTTTGCTCTATTTTTGTGTGGATGAAATCGAATAAGATCATATTGATTGGCTTCATGGGCTCTGGAAAAACCACCTTTGGGAAAAAGTTAGCTTCTAAACTAGACCTTCCCTTTATAGATTCCGATTTGGAAATTTCCATGAATGAAAACAAATCCATTAATGAACTATTTGCTGAAGATGGAGAAGATTATTTTAGAGATCTAGAATCAACTTTTATCCAGAATCTAATGAAGTCGGATCAGGACTTTGTTTTATCCACCGGTGGAGGTCTCCCCTGTTTTAAAGATAATATGGAAGTACTGAATCAATTGGGAACTACTATTTACTTAGAAATGAGCCCACAAGCGTTGTTAAAACGTTTAGAAAACGGTTTAGATGACCGCCCACTGCTTAAAGACCTAACTGAAAATGAACTACTTACTTATATTTCTCAGAAATTAGAGGAAAGAACTCCGTATTATCAAAAGGCAAAGATCATTTTCCCCGGAATTAACGCGAAAAAAGGCTCCGAAATCGATTCACTTATAAATAGGCTAAACTCCTAAACTCGACACTCGTTACTCGTCACTCAACTTAATCCAAATATGCTTTCGCTTCTTCCCCGTTAAATTCAACTGCGATGTGATTTTGAAGCGTCGTCGAAACTTCTAACCCAACAAAGTCAGATTTAATCGGATATCTTCGGTGTCTCCGATCAACCAGAACCGCAGTTTTCATCAGTTTCACTTGATGTTTTAGAATCTCCGCTGCTGCGTGAATCATGGTCTTTCCGCTATTTACAACGTCATCCATCAAGATTACCGTAGCACCTTCTAATTCTTTAGGGTCAATGCCTAAATCAATGGGATTAGACAAAGGATTCTCCTTATCCATGGAAATTCTGATGAGCTTAATTTCTTGATCCGAAATATTATTTAGACACTGGTAAATTTTCTCAGAAAAGGTATAGCCCGTACCTTCAATCCCTGCTAGAATCACAGATTTCTCATTTACCACATTCTCATAGATTTGATAAGTCAGTCTATCTATCTTTTTCTGAATTTGATCGGCATCTAAAATCTCTAATCTTTCCATTGATTTTAATTTTCTCTACAAATGTAATTTTTTATACTATGTCCTTGAGTTCTTTCAATAGGTTTTCAAGATAATCTTTCCGAAACACATCATGAGAAGTTGATATTTCGCGAAACTCCCCTACTCCTATTTTCTTAATAAAACTGCGACCCGTTTCGGGTTTACAAATTCGATCTTTACTCCCTATGATTAGAAACAAATTGATATTCTGTTCCTGAATATTCTTTTTCAATCGTCCTTGATTTGGAAAAATAAAACGAAACTTCGCCCAGGTATTGTAGACCATTTGTCGCTTCTCTTGCTCCCCCATCTGCAGCTCGATAAATTTCATCAGGCTTGGACTAAACACGCCTATTCTTTCTAAAAACTTCGCAGGTCGAAAAATCCATCCCGGTTTTTCGATCGCCAGCTTATAAAGTTTGCGCATGATTAGAATTCGACTCGATAAATTGTAAAAATTATTTGGTCGAATACCTTCAGCAGCAACTAAAATGACTTTATAAACTTTGGTTGGGAAGTAATTCACCAAGTTCAAGGCAAACTTTCCCCCTAAAGAATATCCTACACTAATAAAATCATGGATCTGCTCTTTTTCGAAAATCAATTGAAACAACTCTGCTAAATTGGCATGGTGCAAATCATCTTCTATCAATTCGGATTTTCCATGCTGAAATATATTAAAGGAAACAACTCGGGAATCCTCAAAATGATCAGCAAGAAATTCCCAATAATGCATATTATGACCATGACCATGAAAACAAACAAATGTTTTTTGTCCAGTTCCTCTTATTAAATACTCAATTTTCAAGGACTTATGCTCAAATATGTTAATGAAAGTCTCGATATGTTAATTAGTTGTGAAAAGTTTTTAATCCAAGAATAAATAATCTACTAACTTTGCATTTTGAATTATAAAAATATTCAAAAAAAAGTCGATGCCGAAAGATAATAGTATTAAGTCAATCCTGATCATTGGGAGTGGACCTATCGTAATTGGACAAGCATGTGAATTTGATTATTCTGGATCTCAAGCCTCGAGATCTTTAAGAGATGAAGGAATTGAAGTTACTTTAATTAACTCCAATCCTGCAACCATCATGACAGATGAATTTGTTGCGGACAACATCTATTTAAAGCCTTTGGAGCCAGAATCTATCGTTGAAATTCTGAAAAAGCATGACAATATTGATGCGGTTTTACCTACCATGGGTGGTCAGACAGCCCTCAACCTTTGTATTAAATGTGATGAACTTGGAATCTGGGAAGACCACAATGTGAAAATCATTGGAGTAGACCTTGATGCTATTGAAATTACGGAAAACAGAGAAGCCTTTAGAGATTTGATGGAAGAAATTGGTGTGCCAATGGCTCCACAATCAACTGCAAAATCTTTTCTTGAAGGAAAAAACATTGCCCAGCAATTTGGTTTCCCCGTTTGTATTCGTCCTTCTTATACTTTAGGAGGTTCTGGAGCGGCAATCGTTTACGAAGAAGACAAATACGATGAGCTTTTGAATAGAGGTTTACACGAATCCCCTATTCATGAAGTTATGATTGATAAAGCCCTATTAGGGTGGAAAGAATATGAGTTGGAGCTTTTAAGAGATGCCAATGATAATGTTGTCATCATTTGTTCCATCGAGAATTTTGATCCAATGGGAATTCATACAGGTGATTCCATAACCGTTGCTCCAGCGATGACGCTTTCGGATACGACTTTCCAAAAAATGCGGGACATGGCCATCAAAATGATGAGAGCCATTGGAAACTTTGCTGGTGGATGTAATGTTCAGTTTGCTGTTTCTCCAGATGAAAAGGAAGATATCATTGCTATTGAAATTAACCCTAGAGTTTCGAGATCTTCTGCTTTGGCTTCAAAAGCTACAGGTTACCCGATTGCAAAAATCGCAAGTAAATTGGCGATCGGATACCATTTGGATGAATTGAAAAATCAAATTACGCAATCTACTTCAGCTCTATTCGAGCCGACTTTGGATTATGTAATTGTAAAAATACCTAGATGGAACTTCAATAAGTTTCAGGGATCCGATAGAAACCTTGGTCTTCAGATGAAATCTGTTGGTGAGGTTATGGGAATTGGAAGAAGTTTTCAAGAAGCCTTACAAAAAGCTTGTCAGTCACTAGAAATCGGAAGAAACGGTTTAGGAGCTGATGGAAAAGAACTTCGAAATCAAGATGAAATTCTTCATTCGCTTGAATTCCCTTCATGGAACCGATTGTTCCATACTTATGATGCCTTTAAATTAGGCATCCCTTTCAAAACAATATTTGAGAAAACAAAGATCGATCCTTGGTTCTTAAGACAAATTGAAGATCTAATCAATTTGGAAAGAAGAATTGAAAAACATACACTTGAAAACCTTCCAAAAGACCTTCTTTTTGAGGCCAAACAGAAAGGTTATGCCGATAGACAAGTTGCGCATCTTCTAAGATGTTTAGAGTCGGAAGTATTCAAGAAGAGACATGAATTAGGGATTACGAGAGTCTATAAATTAGTGGATACTTGTGCAGCGGAATTTCCAGCAGCAACCCCTTATTATTATTCAACTTTTGAAGAAGAGAACGAATCGGTTTCTTCTGATAAAGAAAAAATCATTGTTCTCGGTTCAGGTCCGAATAGAATTGGACAAGGAATTGAGTTTGATTACTCCTGTGTTCATGGAGTTTTAGCTTCAAAAGAATGCGGTTACGAAACCATTATGATCAACTGTAACCCAGAAACGGTATCAACTGATTTTGACACCGCAGATAAGCTTTATTTTGAGCCTGTATTCTGGGAGCATATTTATGATATCATTCTGCACGAGAAGCCGAAAGGAGTTATTGTTCAGTTAGGTGGACAAACTGCTCTTAAATTGGCCGAAAAATTAGAGCGCTATGGAATCAAAATAATGGGAACAAGTTATGAAGCCCTTGATTTAGCAGAAGATAGAGGAAGTTTCTCTGATATTTTGAAAGAAAATGACATCCCTTATCCAAAATATGGAGTGGTTGAAAGCGCTGAGCAGGCTATTGAACTTTCAAAAGACCTTGGATTCCCTTTATTGGTAAGACCTTCATACGTTCTAGGAGGACAAAAAATGAAGATTGTTATCAACGAGGCAGAACTGGAGACACATGTAGTCGACATTCTAAGGGATATGCCTGATAATAAGATTCTTCTGGATCACTTCTTAGGCGGAGCGATGGAATGTGAATGTGATGCAATTTGTGACGGAGAGGATGTGTATATCATTGGAGTTATGCAACATATCGAACCAGCAGGGATTCACTCTGGAGACTCGTATGCCGTGCTACCTCCTTATAATTTGGGTGACTTTGTTTTACAACAAATTGAAGATATCACTAAGAAGATTGCAGTTGAATTGAAAACAGTTGGATTGATCAATGTTCAGTTCGCTGTAAAAGATGATAAAGTATATGTAATCGAAGCGAATCCTAGAGCCTCTCGAACGGTTCCCTTTATTGCAAAATCCTATAGAGAACCTTATGTGAACTACGCTACGAAAGTAATGCTAGGAAAAAATAAGGTGAAAGATTTCGATTTTAAGCCTCACAAAGAAGGTTATGCGATTAAAATTCCAGTATTCTCATTCAATAAATTCCCGAATGTGAACAAGGAGTTAGGTCCAGAAATGAAATCTACAGGAGAAGCGATTCGATTCATAGAAAATCTGAAAGATCCATTTTTCGTAAAAGTTTACTCGGAAAGAAACCTGTATCTAAGTAGATAATGATTCAGGAAGCGAGTGTTACCGGACTGATCAGAACAATTTTGATCATTGTCGGAGTGTTGGTATTTCTTCGCTTCCTTGGTCGACTTATGGTCGCAAAAAGAACCATGGATGCTGAAAATAAGAGGAGAAAAGCTGAGAAAGCATTCGATAAGGAAAGAAAGGAAAAACTAAAGAATTTTGGGAAAGTTTCCATCTCAGATCGTCCATCTTCTTCAGATGATGAAGAATATGTTGACTATGAAGAGGTCAATTAATCCTAAAATAGTATTTTAGACAGCTCAATCACAAATCAATTTTGAAAG
>JAUICI010000046.1 GCA_030427935.1 Bacteroidia bacterium
GTGTGGAGTGGTAATCACCTTTTTATAGCCCAGTTCCTGAAACTTATGTAAAATGGCCATGGTTTCCTCCATCGATTGTGAGCCATCATCGATACCAGGTATCAAATGAGAGTGCACATCTGTTTTTAAGATGCCAAAATCAACAGGATCTAATTTTTTTGAAAATAAGTTTGAGAATATGCCCATTACAGATTGAGTTGGTTGACGTTTTCTACGTTTTCTTCAATAAAGGTACCAATTACAACCATATTTGCACCATTTTCAAAGGCCGTTTTTATTTCTGAAGTTGATCTTATTCCGCCACCCACAATCAAAGGAATGTCCAATTGATTACTTACCTTTTTGATAATTTCCTGATGCACAGGTCTCTTTGCTCCCGAGCCTGCTTCAAGGTAGATCATTTGCATTCCCAATAATTCGCCTGCTATCGCCGTGTCAATGATTTTTTCCGCATCCTCTTGCGCTAGTGGTTTTGTTTCCGAAACTCTTTCCACGGAACTCAGGTGCTGACCATCAATCAACACATAGCCAGTAGAAATGACATCAATTCCTATGCTTTTAACCTTTCGAGCTGATTTTCGGTGTTCACCAATTAAGTATTTTGGATTATCGCCGGAAATTAGAGACAAGTAGAGGATGCCATCTGCATGTTGACTAATTTGATCATGCGATCCTGGAAAAATGTAAACTGCTAAATCAAAATGGTTTTTGATGGACTGAATACATTGATCAATTTCATTGTGTTCATCCGAACTTCCACCTACTAGTATAAGATCGAAACGGTCCTCAATTGCTCCTTGTTTATTCAGGTATTCTTTTTCAGAATATTTTTCAGGATCAATAAGGAGTGCCAGAGATCTGCTATTTTTTGAAATCAAATTCATTAGAAACAAAGCTAAGTAATTCTCTATAACTGATACAAAAAAAGGGCCTCAAATGAAGCCCTTTTAGGATGTATGTTGATACGATTTAGTTCAGTACAATGATTCTTTTCGTTTGCGTGAAATTTGAATTTTGATAATGCACGAAATAAGTTCCGTTTTTATAAGATCCTAGATCAATATTCATTTTCTTCGAAGTAATTTCAATTCGATTCATGACCTTTCCGTACACATCCATAATGATGATTTGTCCAGTTCCAAAAAGCGTTTCGATAGACACCTGATCCTTGGTTGGATTTGGATAGATGCTCAACTGATCTTCCAATGCGATTTCGTCCAATTCAGCTGGGAAACCACCTCCTGTAATTCCGGCAGATCTGTTTGATCTTGTTCCATTATAATCTTGTGCTTTTGTAGCTTGACAAGAAGAAGGGAAAACGGCTTCAATTTGATAGAATACAGATCTTTGTCCGTTGTCACCAGGCATGGTCAAATCCGTGTAAGAATACGTTGGATTTCCCATAATGTATGGAACGTTGGCAATAATGGCATCTGAAACTGTAACCCCACTTTCAACAACAATTCTTCTTATTCCGTAATCAGTTAAAGAAAGAGAACCACCATATTGATTCCACTGCATGCTGATCTGTCCATCTGTATTATTAGGTCCAGTTGCAGGAACCATGTTGGCAGTATCTAAAGATAATTGGATCGTCGCATGATTTGCCGTGTATACTGATTGATTTCCACATTCATCAACAGATCTTAATTGATAGGTGTAGTAAGATGCATTTGGATCAGTACCATAGTCTACATACTGACTCAAACTTGCAAACTCAACTGTATCTCTGAACTGCCATTGTCCATTGGCTTCCATTCTCCAGATTTCATAATGTGTAATCCCAAGTCCAGCATTTTTCTCCCAAACAACTACATTTTGCTGATTGTTATTCCAATCTTGCTGCACGGTTACCATACAAATTTCTTGTGGAGCTAGATTCGCACCTGGAATTGTAACTGGCGTAAAGATTTCGCATCCATTGGCATCCTCCGTTTCAACTACATAATGACCTGCACTTAAATTTGTAGGTGTTTGCATGGAGCTCATTAAAGTTCCTGAACCCAATCCTGCTCCTGATTGGTTGGTATATTTTCTCCAGAAATAAGCATAAGGAGCCATTCCTCCATTAGCGGTAATCGTTGCTGAACCGTTACCAGGATCTGTTGGAATTGAACTTAAACAGGCCGAAGGAGCAATATTTGAAACATTCGCAATTAAAGGTGTTGCTCCACTTGTTCCGGAAACTGAAATCGTTGCGGTATCCGAACAACCATTGGCATCTACTGCGATGGCCATATAAGCTCCTGGAGTTAATCCAGAATAAGTTGCACCTGTACCAATATTTGAGGCATCATCATATAGTTCGTAGCTGAATCCGCCGTTTCCGCCAACCGCGTTTAAGTCGATTTGAGCATCCGCTGTTGAGCATCCCGAAGCCGGTAAACTTGAATAATTTAATTGAATTGGAGCTGGACCACCAACGGTAAACGAATCCGTAACCGAGCATGTTCCATTACTAACAGTTACCGTGTAGAAACCAGCATATAAATTGTTAACATCTTCCGTCGTCTCACCATTTGACCATAAATAAGTATAAGAACCTCCTGGTGTCACAGTAATATCAATTTCACCATCATTTGAATCTGAACAAAGTGCTGGAAGAGCCGATCCATTGATTGAAATTCCTGCTCCCGGAACCCAAACATTTTCGAATCCTGAACATCCATTTGCATCGGTTACCGTAAGTTGGTAATAGCCGGCATATAAATTCGTAACCGAAGATCCTGTTAATCCCGTTTGCGACCAAGAATAGTTGTAAGGCATCGTACCTCCAATCACTGTTGAAGTGATGCTTCCATCGTTCGACCCACAAGTTGCAGGTGTTACTGCGGTTGCAATTTGCATAGCTGAAGAATCGTCAATTGTAAAAGTTTCAGGTGCACTTTGACAACCACTTGCATCGGTAACGACTACCCAATAATTTCCTGCGCTTAAGTTTACGATAGAATCCGAAGTTGCTCCGTTAGACCAAGTGTAAGAATAAGGTGTTGCTCCTCCAGTTGGGTTTACCCCGGCTGCTCCACTAAAACTAGCATTACAATTCGCATTCACCGTTGTCAAGTTTAAGGTGATAGTAGAATCATTTGAGGGAACTGTCATCCATGGAGTGAAATCTGCACAGTTTAAAGAGTCTACAACTCTTAATTTATAACCAGTTCCAGCAACCGCATTAATTAAATCTGCATTACCAGTAACAAATTGACCATTCAGGAACCAATCGAATGAAAGTGATCCCGTACCTCCAGTTGCTGTAATTCCAGTAATCGATCCATTTGCTTGTCCACAAGAAGCCGCCGTTGTTGCCATACCAACATAATTAAAAGTAAAACTGGCAGGGTTTGCTAAAACAATAGTATCATAAAAATTACATCCTGCATTGTCTGCTATATTCAAGTAATAAGTGCCGGCAGACAAATTTGAAATCGTTTGCGTGGTTTCTGAGACTGCTCCTGACCAATTGTAAGTATATGGAGCTGTTCCCCCAAAAGGATTTGCGGTGATCTCACCATTACTGGAATTATGACATTGGACATTTGTAATATTGTTATTGCTTCCTAAACTACTACACGGATCATTGTACTCAATCGCCCCGATATCTTTTCCACCACCCATCGCTGCTTGTCCATAATAGTCAAGAGCAGGTGCGTAAGTGACATCCGCACTGTCTATAGCATTGTAAGAACTATCCGTTAGCTCCATTAAGTTCAATTTTGGATCTGCTGAACTGTAAAATGTTGGGAATATGGTTGATCCTGGATCCGTAGAGGCTACAATGTTTTTAGAAAATTGCGCAGATCCAGTTCCTCCTACCTGTTTAAAATCGTAAGGTGAATTACCCCAGAAAATATTGTTGTGAATGGCTACGAACCCCATGTTTCCATAAGCATCATTGGTCATCACGGCTATTTCGTTGTTATTTGAAAAGGTGTTGTTTACAATTTTACAGTCTAATGCGGCTACTTGCGGATCGGTCAAAATTAAACAGGCCATTCCAGGGTTGGATAATTGATTTCGAAATAAGTTACTGTAAACATTAAAGTAGTTAGCCTGAACATACATTCCAGCACCTTTTTGGCTATCAAAATCACACCTAAACACGTCGATTGATTCCTTCACTACTTGACAATTAAGAGCGTTTATATTATTGTAAAAAACACAATTGGAGACTTCTGCTGTGTTCTGAACTGCATCTAAGAATACTGCAAAATAAAGATGCGAAAATCTCAAATTTCTAAAAATTAAAGTATCCGAGACAGTTCCATCATCTTGTACTAGTCCAAAAACGGAATCTGATGGGTTTGCCGTGATATTCATGTTAAAGAATTCGAATCTACTTGGTGTACCAGTATTGTACATTTGAACCATTCCATTGTTGGAGAGTAATGATGATCCTGCAATTATTGTAGAATCTAAATTTCTCCCAAAAATAGTAACACCTTCTGTCATAATTAGGGTAGAATCTAGAAACAAAGTATCTGTTGTAGAGCCAATTCCAAATCGGATAGTATCATGACCTGCGCTGGCATTGGCTTGATTTACTTGATATCTGAAACTTTGAGTGTCGGCCGGGTCATCAGAAACGGACTCAACATAATAGGTGTTTTGACCAAATAGGAATGCATTAAATAGTAATGCAAGTAGTAAAAGAGTAGACTTATTCATACATACTTAGTTTTAGTTTTCGGCTCAAAAATAGTCAAACTGGCTGAAATTCAATCGGAAAAAGAATAAAATATACTTTATAGAGTAAAGGAAATCAGATAGTTTCTGTGTTTAATGCTTTTCAACTTGAGTCTCTCTTTAATTTCTCCGTCTACAATATAATTGGCCTGATAGAGTTCAGGCTTTATTTTTTGAATATGAATTTGTTCAGCAAAAAGGACGCCTGGTCGAGCTAAATACTTGTAAACAGCTTCTTTGAGGGTCCATAGTCGTGTAATTTCTTCATCCGATTCATCAAAGATTAATTCATTTTCATTCCGAAATTTTTCTTTGATACGGCCTGGTTTATCCGAAATAATTTCAATGTCAATCCCCACATGTTTTTTTGGATGGAAGCAGACCCCATAAAGTTCGCCAGAATGCGAAATACTCACATCACCTTCAGGAAGCGTGGGTCTGCCGACCTCATCTTTCAATAATTCATTGATTTTTAATTCTTGATAGATGATACTTCGCGTATAAATGATTTCATTTCTTCTTTTCTCCGATCGGCAATTTTCCAGTGCAGATTGCACAATAGGTTGATTCAAAGCGAAAGTGCAATCATAATTTTGATCCACCAAAATGACCAAAGGATTTTCTGAAAGGATTTTTTTCACGGGTCAAAGATAGATTTAGTTTGCGAGACTATGATCAAACTGCTGCGCCCATTTTCTATATTGAAGAATAGGTCCGTCTCCTTTAGCGAGAAGGGGAGGATGCACATATATTTTATTCTCCCAAATTTCCTGATCCATTCCGACATCTTTGACAAACTCTCTAAAAAGGATATTGAAGACAATTTTATTGAGCAAAAACTTGGGAATGAGTCCTGCTAAAGGATGCAACTTTCTGGCTGATTGAATGTTTTTCATGGAAGCACCAATCTTGAGTTCAATGGTATTTTCGTCTATCGGTCTTGGGAGAATCAAATGATAACTTTCCAATTCCATGGGATCTACATTCGCTTGAATCACGGCTAAACCCGGACCTTGAAGATGAAGGGAGAATTTGGCATCAACGGCTTTGGTTCCCACAAATTTACCTTTTCGATGTATGCCGTATTTGGTTTTCAGCACATGATCTTCCAGATTCAAAGGATCCACAGCATAGGTTTCGTCGTATTTATGTACATATTGAAAATGGCCTAAATCCACTGTGTTTTCAAATATATCGATGACATTGGACTTCATAATCCAACTGTGCCAGCGAAATTCAGTATTGTTGGAATATTTTGGGATTTCCGGTTCCCAAGATGGTTCGATTCCGTCCGGATGATAGTAGCAAAAGATCAGACCTTGATCCACTTTAACGGGCCATTTTTTGCCGTTCATTTTAGCATCCACTTCAGTTTGATAACCAGATTGGACGCAAATGCCATTTGTATTGAATTCAAATCCGTGAAATGGGCAAACCAAACATTCGCCTTTTACTTTTCCTCCTTTTCCCAGGTGCGCGCCCATGTGTTTGCAAAAAGCATCAATCACCCCAATTTTTCCTGTATTGGTTTTGAAAATGACAATTTCCTGACCAGCAAATGTCTTACTGATCACGGATTCTTTCTCGAGGTCACTTGTTTCGGCAATGGCATACCAGCCTATTGAAAAAGGAGGTAATTGATAATTTGAATCCATAGTAGTTGAATTGGATTCAAAAATTAAGAAAAAAAATGGAGACTAGTTTTTTATGAATTGCCCAGATTTGCGCTGACCATTGACATTTGTTTGAACGTAATAGGTTCCTGGAATTAAATTGTTCAGGTGCAAAGTGTCTTTTCTTCTAACCGTAAAAGTAGAAATTATCTTTCCTCTGGAATTCAATACTTTGACTTCTACAGGTTCGTCTGTACCTGTATTAATATGAACACGATTATGTGTTTCTGATTGTGTCAGAAAAGGAGTGTTTTCTTCAATTTGAGAAAATAAAGTACTAGATAAAAAGAGCAAGGTAAATAAGGTATATAATTTCATTTTCCGTTCATTAATATGTATAACTAACGAACCGAAAAATCAGCTTATTGTTCAATTTTGGAAATAATCCTTCATGGGTTTAAAGTAGTGTTCAGTCCAGCCGATATTATAGTCGGGCTGACCTTCAGGAATATTTCGATGGGTGAGCGTGAGTTCGCAACCATTTTCGATGTCTTTTAGGCTGATTTCAACGTGGGAATCTTCATCAGTTTCATTAAACTCGGTCGTTCTCCAAGTTGATATGATTTCTTCATTTTCATTAAGTGCGATGATTTTGCCTGAGATATAGCCGTCCCATGCGGTAAATTCGGATCCGACTTTTGCTTCAATTTCGGCATCGCCACCAGTCATTTCTGAATGTTCGGTGGCATTGAGGTAAGCTTTATAAATCCTTTCTGCAGAAACAGGAAAAAATTCAGTTTTTGTAAATTCAGTGAGTTGCATGATGTATTAGTTTAATTCTCACTAATTTACAAATAAAAAAAGGGAGTCGAAACTCCCTTTCAATATTATTCGTGAATGAATCTTACATTCCAAGACACTTAGCAGCCTCTTGCATCATCCATTCTTGATCTTGATAGATCTTTGTTGCGTCCATTGCGTTTGGATATTTTTCCATTACTTTATCCAACATACAAGAACAATATTCTTCACCATCAATTCCAGGATTTTCATTTGCTTTTTCAACACATGTTTTCATGAATTGATCTTGTTGAGCTTGTGGCCATCCGTCAGAAGATCCCATGTCAGAACCTTTGTCGTCTTCTTCATCATCACCACCTTTTTTAGTCTCTTTTTTGTCTTCTTTTTTATCATCTTTCTTTTCTTCTCCACCGCAGCTAACGAGAGCGATTGAAGTAAGAGCAACGAACATGAATGTTGCGATTTTTTTCATACCTATTGAATTTAATTTATAATTAAGATTTTATTTCTGTTTTACATGCCCAAGCACTTAGCTGCTTCTTTGGTCATCCAATCTTGATCGATATCACCTACTTTTGCAGGATCAGGATATTTATCCATGATTTTATCCAACATACAATTGCAATATTCATTTGCATTGATGCCTTCATTTTTAGAGGCTTCTGAGATACATGAATTTAAAAATGCATCTTGTTCCCCTTGTGACCATGGTGCAGGCTTCTTCTTTTTTGATTTAACACCCAAACATTTTGTTGCTTCCTTCTCCATCCATTTTTTATCGATGTTTACAGCATCGGATGGATCTGGATATTTTTTCATGATTTTTTTCAGCATGCATCCACAATAACCTTCCGCATCGATACTGGGTGTATTTTTCAATTCAGCCGTACAGCTTTTCATGAAGGCTTTTTGCTCTGTTTGAGACCATCCGTCACCTTTAATAGGTGCATTGTAAATCCAACTGATAAAAATTAGAGAGGTGCTGGCTAGGAAAACAAAGAGTAATAACTTTTTCATAGAGTTTAAATTATTCAGATTCGGGAAAGTTAGCAATTCCTGATGAAATGAAAATAAATTCTCATCAAATTTTTAGTAAAAAAAAAGAGGATCGAACCGACCCTCTTTCTTAATGTGTTTAAAGTAAACTATTATTCCTCTCCTCCAGAAAGACACTTCATAGCTTCTTTTTGCATCCATTCTTTATCCATGTCTTTATCAACAGTTTTTGGATCTGGATACTTCTCTACAATTTTATCCAACATACACTGGCAGTATTTCTCTCCAGCTTCTCCCATTGCAGAAGCTCCTTCAGAACACTTGTCCATAAATTTCTTTTTGTCGTCGTCAGACCATCCTCCACCACATGAAGCTACAGTGAAAGCCAATGCAACTAATACTAGTGCTGGTGCTTTAAAAAATTTTTTCATCGTTTAATTATTTATTTATCAAATAAGAATTTTCCGAAAGGTAAACATTTGGTTGGAAAAACAAAAGAAATAAGTTTTAGATGATATGAACAAGTGATTGTAATTAAACATAAAGTCGCTCAGTTTGTTATAGTTTGAGGAGTTTAGTAAATTTGCACCTCGAAATATTGAAATTAAATTACAATGAGTGATACACAAGAAAGATTAAAGTACAAGGTAAAAGACATTAGCCTTGCTGATTGGGGAAGAAAAGAAATCAAATTGGCAGAAGCTGAAATGCCAGGTTTGATGTCTCTAAGAGAAGAATATGGAGCTTCGAAACCATTAAAAGGAGCTAGAATTGCAGGATGTTTACATATGACCATCCAAACGGCGGTTTTGATTGAAACTTTGGTTGAATTAGGAGCAGACGTTACTTGGTCTTCTTGTAATATCTTCTCAACTCAAGATCAAGCTGCTGCTGCAATCGCTGCTGCAGGTATTCCAGTTTATGCTTGGAAAGGAATGAGTGAAGAAGAGTTCGATTGGTGTATCGAGCAAACACTTTTCGCTTTTGAAGGTGGACAACCACTAAACATGATCTTGGATGATGGAGGAGATTTAACGAATATGGTATTCGATAGATATCCAGAGTTAACAAAAGACATTAAAGGTCTTTCTGAAGAAACTACAACTGGAGTTCACAGATTGTATGAAAGAATGAAGAATGGAACTTTGGTTATGCCAGCGATCAATGTAAATGATTCGGTAACGAAGTCGAAATTCGATAACAAATACGGATGTAAAGAGTCTTTGGTAGATTCAATCAGAAGAGCTACAGACACGATGATGGCAGGTAAAGTTGCTGTTGTTGCTGGATACGGAGATGTTGGAAAAGGATCTGCTGCTTCATTAAGAGGAGCTGGTGCGAGAGTAATCGTAACTGAAATCGATCCAATCTGTGCTTTACAAGCGGCAATGGACGGTTTTGAAGTGAAGAAAATGGACAATGCTGTTGCTGAAGGTGATATCATCGTAACCACTACAGGTAACAAAGACATTATTGTTGGAAGACACTTCGACAAAATGAAGGATAAGGCAATCGTTTGTAATATCGGTCACTTCGATAACGAAATCGATGTTGCTTGGTTGGAGTCGAATGCTTCTAGTAAGACTGAAATCAAACCTCAGGTTGATTTATTCGAATTGAACGGAAAAGAAATCATTCTTTTGGCTGAAGGAAGACTAGTAAACTTAGGATGTGCTACAGGTCACCCATCGTTTGTAATGTCGAACTCTTTCACCAACCAAACATTGGCTCAGATCGAGCTTTGGAACAATTCTGACAAATACGATAACGAAGTATACATGCTTCCAAAACACTTAGATGAGAAAGTAGCAAAACTACACTTAGCTAAGATCGGAGTTGAACTAGATGTTCTTTCGAAAGATCAAGCTGATTATATCGGAGTACAAGTTGAAGGTCCATACAAGCCGGAACACTATAGATATTAATCGAAAACCTGGAAACAGGTCAAAAGCCGATCCTTAAGGGTCGGCTTTTTTTGTTTTTATAATTTTTATTAATGAGTGAATTCACTCATAACTTGAAGAACTATATAAGTGGAAATACTCATTTTTTATGAGTTCTTAATTTCTTAACATTGAGAGACTTGTGGTTGTGAAATATATTTTGCAAGTTTGTTGTAGTCAATAAACTAATCTTTAACTAATTACATTATGCTACAACTAATCTCTAAATCCGTGTTAACGGTATTTTTTTCATTTTCATTTTTTATGGTTTTCGGACAACAGGTTTATGTAAATAAAGACTGGAATACAATTAATGGAAATACAGGTCCAGTTCAAATTGTTAAAAGCTTGGTTGATCCTGATGGAAATTTGGTTTACCTATCAAATAAGAAAATATCAAATCAAAGAACAGATATCTTCCTAAACTGTATTCATCCAAATGGAAATGTTGCTTGGGAGAAAACATGTACCAACCTAAATTCAGGTATGGAGTTTGGGAAGGACATAAAAATTGACGATTTGGGTAACATTTATTTGCTGGGAAGTTCTTATAATGGGACTGATAACGACCTCTTTATAGCCAAATACGGACAAAATGGTATTTTAGAGTTCCAAAACACATTTAATTCAGGATTTAATGATGTTCCAGCTTCGTTGGCGATTGACCAAAATGGTAATATGTTCATTGCGGGAACAAGGGAGGGCATCTCTAATAAGGAAGTAGTAGTTGTAAAATTTGACATTGATGGAATAGTGTCATGGTCAAATGTTTTTGGTCTTCCAAATACTGATCTAGATTCCAGAAAGATTTTATTATCATCTTCAAATGAAGTTATTGTTTGCTGTCAGTTAGAAGACAACGTTAGTTCAATAAGTGATGTTTCAATGGTGAAATTTGATAACAATGGTATTCAAGTAGCATTTCAGTCTTTAAATTCAACGTCAACCGATTCTTATATTTACGAGGATTGTGTTATGGATGATTCCGGTAATCTATTTTTAATTTCAACTTCTATTAATAATCAAGTAAAGTTCGAAGCTATTGATGGAAATTTTGTTGGTATATGGAGTAATTTCATTCCAAACTTTTCTGGGGTTGGGGTCGCACTTGCTTTATCAAATCAAACTAGTGTATGTTATTTAGCAAATTCAACGAATAACAGTGCAGACTCTTTTCTGCAAATTGGAATGGTTGATAAGAATTCAGGAAACGAATTATGGTCTCATAACAAATTCGTATTTAAAAATTACAACTCGATACATGGAGTAGGGGTGAATAATCTAGATGACAAAATTATATTATATTCTGACATCAATACAACCACAGGAAGTGATCTACTAACAACATGTTATTCGGCAAATGGGGATGTCTTGTGGGAGGAGCGATATGCGCAAAATGATGTGTCAAATGATATTCCAAAGTCAGTAGCTCAATATGGAGATAAGGTTTATGTTACAGGCACTAGTCAGGTTGGTAGTTCCACAGAAATAAACACTGTTAGATATAGTCATAAAGAGAAGATAAGTAATTATGAGTATGATCAGAATGGAGATCCAATGTTTGAATCAAATGAGTTAGTTATTTCGTTTGCAACCGACATTCTAAATATGAATGTAATTGATAATAAAGGAATTAGATATGGGACTATCGAAGATTTTCTATCCTCACAATCAGTGTTTCAAATAAAAGAAGCGATAGATGATATTTGTGATGAAAAATGTGATATAAATGTATACAAAGTTTATACCGATTTTACTTCTAATATTCAATTTACAAAGAATAGACTAAATAAAACCATTCCAGTACCTAAGTTTTGGAGTACATTACTTGTTGAGTTTCCTGATGGGGTGGATATTGCTCAAGTTAAGCCAAGGTTAGAGCAATTGACTTCAATTATTAAAGCGGTTGATCCAAATCCGGTAATTGTGCCTCTAAATAGCCCCAATGATCCATTATACACTCTACAATATAATTTAGAATCTTCAAATTCCCCATTTCCTAATTCAGATATAAACGTAGAAGGTGCTTGGGATATGGAAGTTGGTAAACGACATGTTCGTGTT
Organism: Bacteroidia bacterium; assembly: GCA_030427935.1. Taxonomy (GTDB): domain Bacteria; phylum Bacteroidota; class Bacteroidia; order Flavobacteriales_D; family Crocinitomicaceae; genus JAGQYP01. The sequence continues at coordinate 12,101 of JAUICI010000046.1, forward strand.
GGTGTTTATGACAGTGGAATAGAATGGCAGCATGAGGATTTTGGAACTGGAGTTCCAAGTGGATCTAAGATTGTAGATGGCTACAACTTTACAGTGGGGGCTCAACCGATGTATTCGGATCCTTCGCATTCAAGTGATCCACATGGTACTCAAAGTGCTGGAGTGATTGGTGCAATTAGAAATAACAATATTGGTGTTTCAGGTATTGCAGGGGGTAGTAACTCAGGGACATTTAATTTAGATTCAACAGGAGTGTCTATATACAGTATGCGCCTTACACCTCCTCATCCTTTATATTTTACTTTGTCAAATGTTTATCAAGCAATTGTAGGTGGGGCTCTTGATGATTCAGATACAAGCTTATATTATGCTTTTGGGTTAAACATTATGAATAATAGTTGGCGCATTCATCCGGGCTCAGGACCATATTTTTCTGATTCTTCAATTACAAACTTGACATTAGCTACGCATTTCGTAAATCGGGCGAATGTTACATTTGTTGCAGCTAGAGGCAATGAAGGAGAAAATAATTTGGCGTATCCAGCGAAAATTGATGATGATTGGATTTTATGCGTTGGTGGTACAGGGGAAGATGGACAATTCATTAATAGTAATGCTGGGAATGGAATATTTACGGCAAGTAGTGGGTGGGAAGTTGATGTAGCAGCTCCTGCAAATTTTACTCAAATACACTCTACTTATACCCCAAACACCTATGCTGCTTATAGTGGGACTTCTGCGGCAACTCCACATGTTACTGGGGTTGCAGCTTTGTTGATGAGTTATCATAATGACTCCTTACCTCATGTTGATAATTTATCACCTGAAGATGTAGAGTGGTTATTACAACTGTCAGCTGTAGATACCGATTACCCAGGAGTCGACTCTTTAACTGGTTATGGAAGGGTTGACGCGACTAAGGCTGTAGAGTACCTTGATACTGCTAAGTATACTCTTTCCCATTTTAGTAATGTACTTAATAATGGTTCTGTTAATGTTACTCAAATTGGGACGAATGATACTATAGAATTAAAAGAACATTATAGAGATGTTAATGATCAATGGTTTCTTGATTTTTCACGTTATGTAGTTAATACATACCAAGTAAATTCTTCTGTTTTTCATCCTATTCCAATTCAAGATTCCATTATATATTTTTGGCCTAGACCAAGTTCCTCTAATTTGTTTGAGCCAGTCGTAAATGGGGTTCTACTTCCAAGAGAAAGAGTATACATTAATTCACTAGGTAATTTGAGTGCAAACATTTCTGGATATGCATATGAAGTTTTTGACACTTTAGGTACTCATCTTGGATGGTGGCCAATAAATCCGTTCATAGAACAACCTGAGTTATCTTATACCGTTCTTTATCAGAAAGAAGAAACCTTGAAATTAGATGATTTCGAAAATAACTTCAATATTCAATGCTATCCTAACCCTAGTATAGATAAAAATATTACGATTTCTATTAATAGTGGAGTAAATACTAGATCTGAAATCCGTTGGGTCGATATTCAAGGTAGATCCGTAGGAGAATCAAGAAATGTTAATTTGTATAATGGTAAAAATGATTTTAGCTTTAATATGTCAAACTACACAGCTGGAATTTACGTTTGTATAATTAAAATCGGAGAAGACCAATTTTATGAGAAAGTTGTTATACATTAATTTATGTGTTTCAGTTATATCCATCTTATTCTCTTGCGAGAAATGCGGGTTAGAGCCACCAGATGGTGATTTTTTTTGTCAAAATGGGAATTACTCTGCATATTCGAACGATACATTTGAGTTTGAAAAGAAACCGCTAGTTTCTCCCTCGTGGGGAGGTCCAAGTTTTACTTTTCCGGATACTTTTAGGTATATGACACCCGTTTTTTGTCCACAAAGTGAGTTTGAGTTTATTTATTCAAAAGCACCGGAGGTTGGATTGGAAAAAAAATTGTACAGATTCAACTTTTGTAATGGATCGAAAACTCTTTTAACTGAAAACTTCTACTACAATGTCGATTGGGGAGCTAATGGATGGATAGTGTTTACCGGAACTGGGCACAATATATACAAGATAAAAGAAGATGGAGATAGTATGATGATGATTTCAAATACTTCTAACTACGATCGTGCGGGAAAACTAAATCCCTCTGCCTCATTTTACTGGAACGATAGTGATATAGGCTTAAGAATTGAAGATTTGAATGGTCAGCTAGTTAAAAACTTTGGTAGTACAAGTTTTTTACCTGTTGATTGGATTAATGATTCGATTTTAATTGGAATTTATAATGGGGATTTATGTGAAATGGGAATGTATTCAGAGAATATTACAATCTTAAATTCAAACTGGTCTAGTTCTGGTGGAGGAATCTATGATAGACATGATAATACTTGTTATGGATTAAAAACAAATGGAACAGGGAATTTACATTTTATGATTAAACACTACCTCAATGGTTCAAATCAAGTAGATACGATTTACACTATGTATGCTAGTTATCAATTTGCTCAAGGTACAGTTTCTCAAAATAAAATAATTACGCAATTAAATAGGCAGTCTTGGATTGATTCCTTAACAGATCATCGAAGTTATAAGTCTGATATTCTAATTATGGATAAAGATGGTCAGAGTGAGAGAATAGTGAATCTCAAGGATTGAATTCATTAAAGTCATTTTTAAGTGAGGCTATATGGTCTCACTTTTTTGTTTTAAGAGGTGAAGTTACTGAAGTTTTGAAGTAGTTGTTTTTTTTATTGTTTCATTATTTCAATGAATGAGTGAATTTGCATAAAACCTGAGAACTTCATAAGTAGATGTACTCATTTTATCTAGGTTCTTTAATTCTTATATTTGAAAAGTGAAGAATAAAGATGTAGTCTAGATTTTATAACTATTAGAAACTTTGCAGGACTATTCTTTTCGGTGTTAAGAATTGAGAAAAGAGATTAAGTCATATAAATCGTGTGTGCCTTAAAATATTTATTATGTTTAATCATAAATAAACTAAAAACAAATTAGAATGGATGATGTTGAAATTTGTATATACGACTTACCTGAACAGGGTGATGGCAAGTCAGGTAAAATGGCTATTTTAAGGGGTGGACTTGGGGCAGATGATCCAATATCCTATATGGATGATGCTGTTCGCATATATGTTGAAAACAACCTCCATAACCAATTTGTAGAAATACATGGTGACAATCCTTATGTTAGGGTGATTGTGTCGAACATAAACGAGCTAGATTATAATCCCTTTGGCGATCAAAGATTGGTATAGTATGAATACAGCTCGTAAAAAGACATATTTGGTTCATGATTTAGCTGCTTCGCTTAGCTGGTACCTTAACTTTATGTCTACAATTGGTCGTGATTACGTAATTGATGAAAAGACTTTAAAAATACCAATAACAGAGTATTTAGAATCCTCAAATATAGAGTCAATTAAGCTAGAAGATTCTCACCCAAATTTTAAAGGTAGAAGTGTTGACTTGACATTTAATGACGTAGAACGAAAAAAAAGAATAGCATTCGAATTCAAATTTTTAAAAGGAACTTCTGTCGGTAAAACAGATGAGAGAGAGCGCATTTTCGCAGATCTTTTAAGGCTACACTTTTTTGCTTCTAGTAATAATCAAAAAGCATATTTTTTAATGTGTGGAGACAAAATGAGATTTAACTCAACATTTGTTACACAACAAAGAATAAACATATTTTTTAAAAATTCTAAAACAACTGGGTTTAAAAATCCAAAGCCAATTGGTTTTTTTACTGAGTGGTTTAAGTTTGAGGTTAACGAGGCGACAAAAGGAAATGGTATTGCCAAAATAGATATCAATACTGGTGTTTTGGATTACAAAAATATTTATAATCGAGTAATAAATGAATACAAAAAGGATTTTGTAGGGAAGTTCAGTCCACTAACAAAAATAGAAACAAAGTGTATTTATCTGTCACCCGAAAATGTTGATAGAAGGTTGCTAAGAACAACAAGAGTTGGGGTTTGGGAAGTGAATTTCAAATAACTTGAGATGACTAATATTGACAAAAAACAAAGCGTAACCATGCATGTAGTGCACCGGAACGTGCCATAGATCAACCGTTTTATCCAATTATAATTATGAGTAATACTATAACTTCTTTTGATGAACTATTCGAAGCTGCTGTCGATCCGGACGGGATTATTTCTTCCTTTATATCAGGACATTTAATGGTGGAATTCATGCTTGTTAAAGTAATCGAAATAAGCTCCCCTAAGCTGTTAGACTTTGCTGAGGACTTAAATCACTTCCGTCTTGTAAAGCTTGCAAATGGGTTAGGTTTAATTACAGATTCACAGGCAGATGTGTTGCTTAAAATTAATAAAGTCAGAAATAAGTTTGCACATAATGTTACGTTCAGACCAACAGTCAATGAAATGAAACAATTGTTTATCATTGCGAAACAAAATTTCTCCGATATGACTGATGGTTTAGAACAAGGACTCGGTGAATTGGAGGGCAAGGCCAAAATAGAAGAGTGTGAATCTTATATTTTTTCTGACTTATTCATTCAGATTGCTTATGATTTACATGAAATTTATCAAGATCATGGTGGAGACATTGTAGAATTTAAAAACAATGAATAAAAAAGAGATTACAACACTATGTAAAAACACATTGAAACGTATTTTACACAAACCGCTATTTCTTAGAGGCAAGGTTTTGTGTTCTCACTTTTTGTTTAAGGGGGTGAAGTTTTTCAAGTTCTGAAGGTTATTTTGAAAAGGCCGAGATGCTTTCAATAGGTGTAATTATACCTTTATTCTCATGTTTTGATTCAATGTCTAGTCTTACAACATGGGCTGACTTGTTCCAGGATATTGTTCCATTTAATATTAGTGAAAGAGATATTATTGGGGAAATATCTCTAGGATGAACAGCAGGGGGTTCAAAATCATTTGTGTTCTCAGTTTCTTTAATTGAGTAGTACAAGCCAATTGACTTATCGATTTCTATTAATTCTTCCTCCTTCAGTTCATTGAATCTAATGGTGGGCAAATCATTCTTGTTAAGAATGAACACGGTGTTCTTAACCGAAGGAGCTGAGGATGCGAGGTGGACTATGTTTTTCATACGGGACTCTTTCAATATTTCTTTAGTATCGTAATAGCCAGAAAAAAGAATAATAGTGTGGTCTTCACTATTGACATTTAATTTCTTTATAGCTGTGTTAATGTCCGTTGATTTTATTAAATACCTTATGCTTGTATTTGATTCGAAGGAAAATGGAAAATATGCTTGGATGGAGCCTGAAGCCAGCTGCTCGGCAATCACCTCATGGAAATTTATGTTTGGAATATCCTCGTCAAGTAATGATGATCTGGATATTTTATTCGCATAACGAGGAAATTGAATAACATTTTCTTCTTTCCATTTGATTTTTGGGTTACTATTTAGGCCTGTTTTATAATTCTCTAATGTTCGGGAGATAATTTCTTTAGATTTAGATTTGAACAGTTCAATTTTGTCTTGTGAGAGGTCATCTTTTTTTCTTTTCTCTTCAATTTCACTGAGAACACTCTTTTTTAATGTCTCAAAATACTTGATGTTGGCTTTTTCAAGATTCATATTTGAAAATTTAATTCATCCATTAATTCTTCATCCTTAATTATTCGATCTACATTGAAACGGAATGCATTGATTGAATCAAATACGTTAATTAATTGAATGGTTTCTTCTGGTAAGTTAGGTTGTGATAATTCAGTCCCTCTTCTATGTGAGCGAACAAGAGCACGTACAAATAGTAATGCGATATATTGACAAACCCAACCTCTAGTTTCATCCTCACTATTGATTGGTTCGGTTCCGTCCAAATATGGTCTAAAGGGAAGGTTGTGGTTGCTCCATGACGCTCCAACATTGAAAAGAATAAAAAATTCTAATAATTCAGTGGGGTTTTCAGGTAGGATTTCAAACGAAGCTGGTTCAGATTGTGTGAATGTAAACATGAATTTAATAGATTCAATTTGTCTTTGTTGAAGTAACATGCCTCCCATACAAAGGTGAAAAGATAGAAATCTGAATTTTTCCTTATCCCTAATGTCTATTTCACTTTGATTTACAATTATGTGTTGTCCTGAATCTGAATTGTATTCATATTGAGGGTAGTAATGATGTAAGTTCAATCTGTAATACTGAAAAGAGTTTCTCCAAAACATTTTTATATGTTTTGGGGATCTGGCCATTTGCAGAAGGTTGTACCACATTCTTTGGTATGTTTTTGTTGAGATTAACCTGCCTTGTTCGATTAAATCAGGTTTGAACCAAACCCCACTTACAGCCCGATGTTCTATGGCTCCAAGCTTAACTTTGTCAGTTTCAAGGATGTTTTCAATTAATTCTTCCACAAAGTCATAAAGGTAGTCTGGATAATATACTTCTCCCTTATGATCATCGGTTATTTGTTCGTCTCTAAATCTTGTTGCGTAATAGTTAAGTAATGTTTTTTGGATTGTGTTTTCTTTTTTACTTAATAAGCTTATCGTTATTTCATTTATAGAGAGGTCATAGTATTTGTTGTCCGATTTAGATTTGGTTCTGTGGATGAGGAAATCAATGAGCCTGTTAGTTCTCCCAAGAAATAGCATATTTGCTTGAGCTAGTAGAATAAATAGTGTACAAAATATAGCTGTAACAAATAGAATTATTAAATCAGCAGAGTTAGATAGTATCCAGTCAAGCCATTCGATGCCTGAAACTATTATAGGTTGAAGGTTTAGGATTTTAGGAATGAAAGAAAGCAGACAAAGAATAATTACCCATTCAAAAAGTGTGAATTTGAATTTTTTTATTGGTCTATTTATGGGGATCATGTTTTCATATAATTCAGATAAGGATTTCGAATTATATTTTTCTCCAACAGTAGAAGAATTAGACATTAGGATGGGGTATCCCATAGAAATAATTGCAATATCTAGTCCAACACAGATTTCAGGTACATATTTTAGGACCATTTCAATTTAGTTTTGTTAAAGGTTGATTTCCAAATTAGCATGTTTTTTTTGAATTTGCAAGCTATTAATGGTGTTATTATTTAGTTAGATTTTGCTGAGTTCAAACAGTTGGTTAAATTGTGGCTATGACACAGGAAGAGAAATTATTTAAGGTATTATACAATGCTATTCTAATCATAAGAGATAAGAGTAAGAGTCCAAAAATGAGATTGACTAGATATGAGAAAATGTTACACTCACACTACGACAAACCTTCGGTTTTGGTTAAAACACTGATTAAATCGAATAGTGCTAGTGGTTATATCGATCTATACGATAATAATTTGCTACAATATTCAATAGAGAATATTGCCCTTCATAAAGATTTTAGATCAATGTTTACACCTAGTGAATTGGAATATTGTGAGAAGAAATTAACTTCACTTACAGATCGAAATATCGATGATTTATTCACAAAAAAAGAACTGACAGATGACATTTGAAGAGTTTATTGAAGGAAAGGAAGGAATAACATACGGAGAACTGTATAAAATTTGGATTCAAGAATATGGAGAAGATCTGAATCCTTATTCAATGGTTTTTGATATACATCCTTATCAGTTCTTTTATGGTTTTAAAAAGACTTTGAAGGCTCAATGGCATGAGAAGTTGGATGGCGTTCTTATTTCAGATTGGTTAAAAGACAAGTCCATTGAAGAGGGCAGGAAAAAGGTTCTAATGAACTGGTTTAGAGATTATACAGAGTATAAAAATTTGGAGTCCTTACGAGGTAGTAATCCTCAATATTATTTTACACTAACTCAGCAACTAATGTTACTTCACTTTCTTGAGAAGGCTAAGGTTTTTAATCTAAGTGGGATGGCTGAATCTAGACCTAAACAGGCGAATGTACTTCAAGTTCTGTTTAACAGGTCTTATTCTTCCCTGGAAACAGAGTTAAGGAGGTACGAGAACACTTCACGTCAAGAGTTTTATTTCACGATCGAGAATTTGTCTTTTGTTAAAGATGTATTCGAAAGTATTGGTTTCACAAAGGGAATCGACGAGGTGGATAAAGAATTAAATCGGTTAAATTAAAAATAGGGGTGGTGCTATACCTCCCCCCTGATGGAGATTGTGATATTCCTTTGTCATTGAATTTAAAAAAAATAAAAATGGCAAATGCTAAAGTTTTCACAAAAGAAGACCTCCTAAAAGATGGGGGATTTAAACTCGGTCAAGCAGTTTTGGCCAGTATCGGGATAAAGTTAATTCCAATCGATGAAACGAGGTTCAAGAATATTCGAAGTCCTTTTCGAAATGATCAAAATCCTAGCTTATCGGTTTACAAAACAGAGATAAACGGTAAATGGTACTTTAAGGATTTTGGTGATCCTGAGTGTAGTGGTGATATGATCACTTTGGCTTCAAAGGTTCTAGGGATTGATGACCTACCTTTTCCTGAGGTTATCCAACAACTCGGGGAGTACCTAGAAAATCACAATGTAAATCTTGATGAAGTTGAAGAACTTGAGGTTTCTGCGGTTAAGAATCAAGTTTTGTATGTACCAATTGTAAAAGAGGACTATTCAAAAGAATTTCTTTTTTACTGGAATCAATATGGAGTTGATCAGGTGATATTAGAAGAACTGAATGTGAAGGAGTTAAAAGGGTATAGTAAGTTGGTTGATCAATCACTTAAAGGTGTCACCAATTTTGAAAAAGGCATTCACATTTATTTTGAAAGTAATGGTAATGGTAAATATTACTGTCCAAATCCAAAATCTTTTATGTGGATGGGTAAGAAAAAATCTTCTCCTTATTTATTTTCAAACATGGGTGACTATGCTGACGAGGTTGGTGAGAACCTAATTCTAACAGGGGGAGAAAAGGACGTTCTTACATTAGCATCACTAGGATTTAAGGCAGGTTGTCTTAATAGTGAAACTTCAAAAGTCTCGCAGGAAATTCAAAGAACGATCTATGAAGGTCGCTATTATGGTGCAGTTCTTTATGACAACGATGAAACTGGTAGATCATCCACCGAGAAAATTGCAAATAGCACAGGGTATACAGTTCTTGATCTCAGAGAAGTGTTGAAGGAGGGTGAAAGCGCCAAAGATGTTTCAGAATACATCAAAAATGGGTATCCAAAAGAAAGACTTGTTGGATATATTAACTCTAAACTTAATGGTGGTGATTCTCAAGAGGTGAACCCAAAGGGCAACCCAAAAAATGATGATGAAGGTGAAGCCTTGGAAGTTAATGAGGTGGCTTCTGAAGAGGATGAAGATTCGTTCCAAAAATTACTTCCATACTTTTTCCAAAAGGCTATTTCTAAGTTTAATACTCAGGAAGAAAAGAACTTGGTTCTACTTTCGACAATGGTGTTAATCGGAAATTATCTTCCTGAAATATATACCAATTACGGTGGAAAGAAACTTTGGTCAAACTTATATCTTTTGATCTCTGGACCTGCATCAAGTGGGAAGGGAGTTATGAGACATCCTATTTCGATGATCAAGAACTACGAGAAATTGTTAAATGAAAAACCGAAAGTAAGTTCAGAGGATAATATTGAAGACACTCCAATTTATTGGAATAGCTTAATAGTTTCAGGTAACATTTCAATTGCAGCCCTATGTATAATGTCAGATTAATGTTTACCAGTTAAGGGATAAAGTTAAGTAATAGTTTATTACCTTGAAAGCTAGCTTTCAAGGATTTTGAAAAACCCT
>JAUICI010000047.1 GCA_030427935.1 Bacteroidia bacterium
AGGAAAAAATAATGTCATCGGGGCTAATAATGATCTGATTTGGGATTTACCTCGCGACATGCAGTTTTTCAAGGATACTACAACTGGTCATCCCATTATTATGGGGAGAAGAAATTACGATTCCATCCCACCGAAATGGAGACCATTGCCAAATAGAGAGAACTGTATCGTTACCCGAAAAGAAAACTTTGAAGCTGAAAAATGCCATGTTTTCGGATCAGTTGAAGATGCTTTGAATCACTATAAAGATTCTGACCAAAAAGTATTTATCATCGGCGGTGGGCAGATTTACAAATACGCTCTAGACCATGATTTGGTAGATGAAATGTTTATCACTCACATCGATCAAGATTTTGAAGGCGATACTTTTTTTCCTGATTTTGATGAGTCGAAATGGAGTACTGAAATCATCATGGAATCCGAGATAGATGAGAAAAACCCCTATCCTTTCATCGTAAAAAAATATACGCGAAAGTCTTAAATGAAAGTTTGTATTGCAGAGAAACCAAGTGTAGCAAAGGAAATTGCTGAAATTTTAGGCGCAAAAGCCCGAAAAGACGGTTATTTCGAAGGTAACGGTTATCAGGTTACTTGGACATTTGGACATCTATGCACTTTAAAAGAACCCAAAGACTATCTCGAAATGTGGAAAATGTGGAACCTCAACATGCTTCCCATGATTCCATCAAAATTTGGTATAAAGGTCATTGAAGATTCGGGTGTCCAAAAGCAATTTAGAACCATCGAAAACTTAGTCCAATCCTGCGATGAAGTTATCAACTGCGGGGATGCTGGGCAAGAAGGAGAATTGATTCAACAATGGGTTCTACACAAAGCAAAATGCTCTAAACCCATCAAAAGATTATGGATTTCTTCCCTAACTGAAGAAGCGATCAAAGATGGTTTTGAAAACTTAAGAGACAATTCTGAATTCAAAAATTTATACGCTGCAGGTAGTTCTCGAGCGATTGGCGATTGGTTGTTAGGGATTAATGCTACAAGATTGTTTACGATCAAATATGGTCAGGGTAAACAAGTTTTGAGTATTGGACGGGTACAAACCCCAACTTTAGCGATGATTGTTAATCGCCAAAAGGAAATTGAGAATTTTAAATCGGAAGATTTCTGGGAGATTAAAACGAAATATCGGGAAACTGAATTCAATTGTACTTTAGGGAAAATTGAATCGGTCGAAAAAGCAAATGAAGTTCTTGAAAATATCAAGGATAAAGAATTTGAAATCACCAACTTTGAAATCAAAGAAGGAAAAGAACAACCACCTAGATTGTACGATTTAACTTCGCTTCAAGTAGACTGCAACAAGAAATTTGGCTTTTCTGCGGATCAGACTTTAAAGCTGATTCAGAGTTTGTATGAAAAGAAAGTTGTGACCTACCCAAGGGTGGATACGACTTATCTTTCTGATGATATTTATCCAAAGGTTCCTCAAATCATGAATGGTTTGAAATACTATTCGAAATTAACCGAACCTTTGAAAGGCAAACCTTACAGGAAATCAAAAAAGGTATTTGACAATAGTAAGATTACAGATCACCATGCGATTATCCCTACGGGCATTGTTCCAAGTGGAATTTCACCCCAAGAACAGCACGTTTATGATATCGTAACTAAAAGATTCATTTCTGTTTTTTATGATGATTGTATTATTTCAAACACTTTAGTTGAGGGACAATCCGGCGAAACAGAGTTCAAAACTTCTGGGAAACAAATATTGGAACCGGGCTGGCGTGTTGTTTATGAAAAAGACAAAGCGGATGGAGATGTGAAGCCATCAAAAGACGAGGACAATGTTCTACCAAATTTTGAAAAGGGTGAAAAGGGACCGCATGAACCTTACCATGTCCAAAAGCAAACACAACCGCCAAAATACTACACGGAGGCTACTCTTTTAAGAGCCATGGAAACTGCAGGGAAGCAGGTGGATGATGAAGAATTGCGAGAATTAATGAAGGACAACGGAATTGGACGGCCATCAACTCGAGCCAATATTATCGAAACACTTTTCCGCAGAAGATATATTGAGAAAAAACGAAAGAATATTCATGCGACGATTACTGGAGTGCAATTGATCGATACGATTCAAAATGAACTGTTAAAGTCGGCTGAGTTGACCGGTCAATGGGAGCAAAAATTGCGCAAAATGGAGCAAGGTGAATACAAAGTAGATGTATTCAAACAAGAATTGATTCAGATGGTGGATCAATTGTGCAAAGAAGTCCGCTTTGATCTGAATAAGAAAATTGAAATTGCTCCAAAAAAGGTCAAAAAAGAGAGAAAACCCAAAGAAAAGATAGACCCTACCTCTCTAAATTGTCCTAAATGCAAAGAAGGCAACTTATTGAAAGGTAAAAAAGCCTATGGCTGTTCTAGATTCAAAGAAGGCTGTGATTTTGTACTACCTTTCGAATTCATGGGTAAAAAGCTCACGGATAAACAAACGGCCGACCTCATCACGAAAAAGAAAACGACGAAGATTAAAGGTTTTAAAATCCCGGGATCTCAAGAATCTAAGGAAGGGAAACTCGTCTTGGGAGATGATTGTAATGTGAGTTTAGAAGACTAAAATCAATCTAAAGTTTTATCCTTACTTTTATCGAAATGGGAAAGATCAAACCATATTTCCATAGCATTGATTTACTCCGCGGAATTACGGCTCTTTTCGTATGTTTGTATCACTTTATCAATCATCATGACGGCAAAGGATTTCTTTTTGAAGAAACCGAAACCATCAGAGCTCAAAGCTATATTCTGATTGATTCTGTCTATATTTTTTTTATGATTTCCGGATTTGTCATTCCACTCGCCATGATGCGTCAGAATTTCGAAATCAAGAAAATCTTTCATTTCCTGCTGAGACGATGGGTACGAATTGAAATCCCTTATTTAGTTTCAATCATTGCCATTCTTTTTATCGGCTTATTGTGGTCTCTCCGAGGTGGAGCACCGATTTCAATTGATAACATGCAATTGGTTCATCATTTTTTCTACACGGCTGGAATTTTCGAAGTGCAATGGTTGAACCCCATATATTGGACTTTAGCCATAGAGTTTCAGTTTTATATTTTTATCGCTCTAATTTTTCCTATCATCAACTCAAAGAATGATTGGATACGATATGGTGGAATCTTTTTACTTTCAGGTATCAGTTTTTGGCTGACAGATCCGCGTTTCGTTTTTGCCTACTTCCCTTTATTCATCTCTGGACTACTCTACCTTTATTATATTTCGGAAGAAAAAAATAAAAACTTGAATTTGATACTTTTCATATTGATTCTGATTCAAACAGCTTACCTATTTTCATGGATTACCTCAGTCTACATCCTAAGTGCAGTTTTGATTGTGGAGTTTTTGAATTTGAAAAAGCAAAATCCTTTAGTTCGATTTGGTAAAATGGGTTACTCTTTTTACTTGATGCATGGAATTTTTGGGGGAACATTCATCTTCTTCATGCGCGATTACATCTCGAATCCTTATCTTCTCTTAGTATTAGCTATTCCAATAGCAATCACCTTGAGTTTTGCCTTTTATTGGATTATTGAAAGGCCCTCCCAAAAGCTTTCTAAGAAAATTAATTACTCAAAATAAATCATACACAAACATCATAAAATCAAGGCGTTTTTGATAATTTTAAAAAAAATCAACCTATGGAAGGACGCGGAATCACAAATCTTATAGGCAGACTATTACAAAAAGACGCAGACAAGCACGTCGCCAAAATGATTGAAGATTACAATTTGGAAGACACAGCAATAGCGGCTAATGAAAATCAAATGCTCAGTTGTCAATTTTCAGAATTGGCTGGCTTTAAATTCATGGAGTTTTCGCTTTTATCGGAACACGAAATCGAAACATACAAAGGCTGCAAACTGCTGATCAAAACGAATACGAACAGTATCGAATTGGATTCAGATACCCAAGAAATCGAGTCCTTGTACTCTCCAGTTTCCAATAAAGGAATCTGTCATTTTGAATTTGACTTGGAGGAATCACTTGAATCCTTAATTGAAAATGAAGAAATCAATTATCTCGAAATTGTGTTTGACAAAATTCAAGTTTATTTTGATGATATAGATACTGCCAAACTAAAAGAGTTATGGTCCGTTCTGAAAAATGAACAGGAATGAGTCTAAACTTTGACGAAGAATTAAAGAAGATTGAAAAGAATTTAGGTACACCACCTAGATCCTTCAGCTTCATGCAAAAATCAACCTACCTAAAATTGAGAAATCCGGGTTGGAAATGGGAAGAAAGTGACTTGGCACTGATTATCCCAAAATGGCCAGAGATATTAAAAAATGGTAAGCTCAGCTGGGGACATGTAATCATGGCCAATTCCCTGATGTTTGAAACCAGTATTTATGATCACCCTGGACTACTTTTAATCGATACAGACCCTTGTGAGACCTCCCCTGCTGAATTAGAAAGCACAAGCATGCAAATGTATCAGCTTAAAATAAGTGAACATCAAGCCCAAACTTCTGACAAAATGATAATCCAAGAATTGCTGCAAGACGAACACAATTTCCCCATCGGATTTGAGGTTCCAAAAGAGTTCAACCCTTACGATGATCGGTTTATCTCAACCGTCTATTTTCAAAGAAAACATCTTCCAGAAAACAGGTTGATCACCAGTCTACTACCCGTCATTTATTGCGAAGAGACAAAAATAACTTTCATCGTACCAAGCAAATATTGGTCGCCAGAGTTTATTGAATGGTGGAAAGAAGAATAAATAAAAAAGCACCTTTCCCAATAATCTTCAGGAAGAGATGCTTTTCTTTTACTTATTACTTACAACTAAACTAGTTCACTGATTGCATTTTATGTACTTGTTTCAAAAGCATTTTCTTGGGCATGAAAGGAATGGCTCCCATCATCATTTTCTGACCAAATGTTAAACCTGAAACCACATCCATTTTCCCTTTGATCATTCCTTTATAACCATCTTCTGCAACTCCTCTTGCACTGAAAGTGTTTTTAAATAGATCCGTTTTATCCATCTCTGAAGTTTTTGCGAATTCAGTCTCCGTTGCTCCAGGCATGAGAGCGGTTACGGTAATATTCGTATCCTTTAATTCTTCGGAAATCGCATTACTAAAGAAGGTCACGTAGGCCTTTGTTGCATAATAAACCGCCTGTAAAGGTCCCGGCATATAACTTGCTGTGGAAGAAACATTCAAAATCTTGCCTTTGTTTTTTGCTACAAAATCAGGAAGGAAAAATCGTGTCAAAGCTGTTAATGTTAGGATATTCAAATTGATCATGGCTAAATCTTTTTCCCACTCTCTTTCGTGAAATTTACCTCTACCTCCAAAACCGGCATTATTAATTAGAAATTCCACTTCAATTCCAGCGGATTTTACCTCATCATAAATTTCTTTAGCTGCGGTTTGTTGGGAAAGATCTTTCCCGATCACCTTAACTTGAACTCCATGTTTCTGCTCCAGCTCAGCTTTAAGTTGATTCAACTTTTCTTCTCTTCGAGCAACAATGATAAGGTCTCCCCCTTTTTCTGCATGGATATGGGTAAACTCCTTCCCTATTCCACTTGATGCTCCGGTAATTAATGCTACTTTTTTCATATCTGTATTTTATTTAATCGATTTTGATAAAACAAAATTACAAGACTAGCCTGGGTTAGGTAAACACAAAATCCTGATGGTCAAACACTTTTTGGGGAAGGGGGATTTTTGGATGTTTGGATACTTGGATGTTTGGATTTTTGGACTATGGGACTATGGGACTATGGGACTATGGGACTATGGGTAAAGTCGTTAAAAAAGAATAATTCATCAAAAAGTCCAATCATCAAAATATCCAGACATCCAGACATCCAGACCCAAGAAATCTAAACAAGCACAAACGTACTACTATCCTCCAGTAGCATTTTCAATTCTGGAGGAAGGTCCAAATGCGTATTCATGAAATCATCCATTTCGTCTTTCGTCTTTTCAGAAAGAAGTTCTTGCATGTTTTCAGCTTCCTTTCCGGATATCATGTAAGGAAAAATGCCCATTTCCATTTGATCACCTTGGCAGGTAACCAATACTTGAAACTCTTCGCATTCTCCGATTTTCTCGCCGCTTAAGACACATTCATCAATCCATTGTTCAAATTCGAGTTCCTCTTTGTCGAATAGCTCTTCATTTCTTAAGAAGAGATCTTTTCTCTCATTAAAATACCTCTGAATATTCGCTAAAGATTCTCTGGACAATTGGTTCTGCGTTTTTTGTGCACAATCCATGCAAATGGCAAACTCAAAAATTGTCATTAAACTACCATCCGGACCTCTTTTGAATGCC
The DNA here is from genome assembly GCA_030427935.1 of Bacteroidia bacterium. Lineage (GTDB taxonomy): Bacteria > Bacteroidota > Bacteroidia > Flavobacteriales_D > Crocinitomicaceae > JAGQYP01. The sequence continues at coordinate 6,324 of JAUICI010000047.1, forward strand.
TTTTCAATCATGTAAGGGATTTGACTCTCCATCAAATCAATATTACACATTAGGCAATTGGAGAAATGTTCCTCAGTAAGGTCCGATTTCATCAGATCTGGTATGTTTTTCCTTAAACTTCTCACAACTAAAAATATCCTGGACTAAGCTTTTTGGCTTTTTTTAGATATTCTTTCAACAACTGTTCGTCTTTCTTCTTAAAAATCATCAACATCTCGTCCGACTCCACGATAATGTGATCTTCCATTCCTTGAATCACACATAATTTATCTTTCGGCATGTTCACAATACAATTGCTGGAATCAAACATGTGCACATGATTCCCAATTACTGCATTCCCGTGATAATCTTTATCCAAATGGGTATACAAACTTCCCCAAGTCCCCAGATCAGACCAATCAAAATTAGCCAATACCACGTGCACGTTCTTGGCATTTTCCATGATTGCATAATCAATAGAAACATCTTCACAATTATGGAAAGCAGCATCCACAAATTCTTGTTCTGAATCTGAATTGTATTTTCCGAGTTCACAAGAAAACAATTGATTCAATTCGGGTTTAAATTTGTTCAGGGCATTAATTACCGACTTCGCCGACCAAATAAAAATCCCTGAATTCCAGTAATAATCACCCGATGTTAGAAAAATCTTCGCCAACTCCAGATTTGGTTTTTCAGTAAACTGCTTGACCTTCTTCACTTGTCCTGCGATAATATCACCATCTTGATGAAATTGGATATATCCATATCCCGTATCAGGTCTGCTTGGTTTGATTCCTAGAGTAACCAAACAATCCTCTTTTCCGGCTTGATCAAGAGCCACATTAATAATATGCTTAAACTTCCCTTCATTCAAGATTAAATGATCCGAAGGTGCTACCACCATTTTAGCATCCGGATTCAAATCATAGATTTTGTTTGCCGCATATGCAATACAAGGTGCCGTATTTTTTCGTTCAGGTTCACATAGAACTTGGTCGGAAGAAATTAAAGGAAGTTGTTCCAATACCAATTCACGATAAGCTTTATTCGTGACGATATAAATATTCTCTTTTGGAGTAAATAAACAAAGTCTTTCAAAGGTCATTTGGATCAGGGATTTCCCCATTCCGAGTACATCAAGAAATTGTTTAGGATAAGAAGGTTTGCTCATTGGCCAGAATCGACTTCCGATTCCACCTGCCATTATTATACTGTAATTGTTTTTATCCATCTGTGATTCGTTTGACCTCTGCAACAGCATTGATCAGGTACATTCTGTTTTTTTCAATATCTCTGCACTTTACGCGCGTCCGTCTCTTCTGAATTTTTTCAAATATACGATTTTGGAACTGAAATAATTCGCCTATTTCCAAATCCTCCAGAAGCGGATCTTCATCTTTTTTTGAAAACTTGCGAAGCTCTTTCAATAAAGTAGGATCAGAACAAGAAGTTGCTTTTGGATTCATGGTGTAGTTCATCAAAGCAATCTCTAAATCCTTCGGAAAGACATCCTGATTGATAAATGTCAAAAGAAACTTTCGAAATTCAGCTTTCCATTCTTTTCCATGCGGTTTGATTCTTGGACCATAAGCCTCAAAGGAAGTCAAATGAGCAAATTCATGAAGCGTTGTAACTAAAAAAGAATAAGGATTTAAATCTCCATTCACTGATATGCGATGAAAATTCTCATTGGGGTTCTTCTTATAATCTCCCAATTTGGTTTGTCTGGGCTTACTGATTCGAAACTTTACATTAAATTTTAGAATATAATCTGCAATCTGTTCGCTACAGTTTTCTGGTAGGAACCGATCTAAGGCTTTCGCAATTTGCTCTTTTTCTGAATACCTAGGCTTCTTCAATTTGATGCGTATCAGTTTGTGCTTTGCCCCAGTCCGGACACGTATTGCATTTCTTCTTTCCACAAGAAGCTAATGTGATCACGGATAGACAAAGAATTATTCTGAACAGATTTTTCATAAAATAGAATCTTTTAACAAAAATAACGATTATGCTTAATAAGGGTACAATTTTTCCGTTTTCCATAATGAACAATGCTTTTTTCGTATTTTATTAGGAATGCCAACCTTTTGATAAAAAATTAAATTTAAATTAGCGCTTGGTTCAAGATTTAGGTCTAAATGATAGAAAATCTCGGTAAATACTTCATTATGCTCAAGGGAGTTCTCTCCCGTCCAGAAAAAGGAAAACTTTTTTGGGGTAGTTTGATGAATGAAATTGAAAAGATCGGATTAAGTTCTGTTCCTATCGTTGCGGTCCTTTCTGTTTTCATGGGAGCAGTAATTGCCATGCAAACAGCAGCAAACATGGATAGTCCATTACTACCGGCCTATACCATAGGTTTCATTACAAGACAATCGACCATTCTGGAGTTTTCTCCCACTATTATTTCTTTAATTTTGGCGGGTAAAGTTGGTTCCAATATTGCATCAGAATTAGGAACCATGCGTGTAACTGAACAAATTGACGCTTTGGAAATCATGGGTGTAAATCCCTTGAATTATCTCGTTCTTCCAAAAGTTATCGCTGCTGTAATGATGTTTCCAATTTTGATTACCATTTCCATGGCCTTGAGTTTATGGGGAGGTTGGTTTGCCTGTGTACAAACTGGTTTGAGCGATACGGAGACTTATATTTATGGAATTCGTGCTTTCTTTACGGAAAATGGAGTCAGTGACATCACCTACGCACTTTCTAAAACTTTGATTTTTGCATTTTTGATTACTACGGTTTCTTCTTTCTACGGATATTATACCAAAGGAGGAGCCTTGGACGTAGGTAAATCAAGTACCAAAGCGGTGGTTCAGTCTACAATTGTAGTGCTAATTGCAAATTTGTTAATCACTCAATTATTCCTGATTTAATGATTGAATTGAAGAATATAAATAAGTCCTTCTCGGGAAAACAAATTCTCTTCGATATCAATGCAAAGTTTGAAGAAGGAAAAGTCAACCTGATTATTGGCCAGTCCGGACATGGCAAATCCGTTTTGACAAAATGTATCGTCGGACTTCATACACCGGAAATTGGTGAGGTTTTATTCGATGGTCGCGACTTCGTCAAGATGGACAACAACGAAAGAAAAGATATTCGAAAAGAAATCGGCATGTTATTTCAAGGGTCGGCCTTGTTCGATTCCTTAACTGTTGAAGAAAACATCATGTTTCCGCTCCAAATGTTTACGGAAATGACCAAGGAAGAAATGGTTGACCGAGCGAATTTTTGCTTGGATCGGGTAAACATGAGTGGCAGCAATAAATTATATCCTGCTGAATGCAGTGGAGGAATGCAGAAAAGAGTTGCTATTGCTCGAGCGATTAGTTTGAAACCCAAATATTTGTTTTGTGACGAACCAAATTCAGGATTGGATCCAAAAACTTCCATCGTCATCGATAATCTGATTAAAGAAATTACCTACGAATATAATATGACGACTATTGTTGTGACGCATGACATGAATTCCGTTATAGAAATCGGTGACAACATCATTTTCATCTTTAATGGAAAAAAATGGTGGGAAGGAAGCAAACAAGACATTTTAACGACCGATAATGAAGAGATTCTGAATTTTGTTTATGCTTCTCAATTCATGAAACAATTAAAAGGTAAACTGTCTTAATCAGCATGAATCTTAACTGTTCTTAACAATTCTATAAATTTAAATCTCGTATATTTAAAAGAAATCATTGATATGTCAGAAACTCAAAATCAGCAACCCAAAAAGAAAAAAGATACCCTGTATCTCTTAATCATTTTATTACTTCTTTCTGGACTTGTGGCGATTACAGTCATGTACAGAATTCAAGGAGATAAATGGGAAGAATGTAAAATCGAAAATCAGAAAAAAGCTGTGATGATGGCTGATATGGAAGAAACCTTCAAAGACTATGGGGTTGCCATTTCAGATGATATTCGTGATAATTTGGATGGCATGCTTTCTCAGTACGATGCCATTACGGTTGAAAATGCCGAAATGCAAGACAGCATCAATTCGCAAAAAGCCAAAATCAATAATTTGATTCAAGAATTAGAAAAATCGAAAAAAGACAAACGAGGATTTATTTGGAAGATTAGAGAGCTTCAAGAAGAAACAGAAACGTTAAGATCTATTATGAAGGACTACTTGGTTACAATTGACTCTTTAAACACCTTGAACATCGAATTGAGAGGTAATCTTGATATAACTAAGAACAATTTGAATAAAATGACGGAAGACCGGGACTTGTATAAAGAAGAATCCGATAAATATAAAAACCAAGTCCAAAAAGGTTCCAAACTTAATGCCTATAGTTTTACTACAATCGGTTTAGGTTATAACGACAAACAAAACAAAAGAGCTAAAAAAGTAGCTAAAGTAAAATCATGCTTTACAATAGGTGAAAATACCATTGCGCAAGCGGGCAAAAAGAATGTATACATACGAGTTATTTCGCCTGATGGAAAAGTACTGACCAAAAGAAATTCTTACACCCTAAATACAAATTCAGGAACGATCGTGTATTCGGACAAAAGATCCGTAGATTACAAGAATGAAGCCGTTGATGTATGTATTCTAGCAGACGTTCGAGAACTCGGATTAGTGAAAGGAAATTATATCGTGGAAATCTATGCAGATGGTGCTAGAATTGGAAAAGATAGCTTTGTCTTGAAATAGATTCCTTTTAATAAGGATCAATCCACGCATAATATTTGGGTATTCAATTTAGTTTTGAATGCCCATTTTTTTTGTTTTCAATTAATCATTTCCTATATTTAAAGAAGACCGAATGCGATTTTGCCCTGCATTTAGTAGCTGGCAAACTAGCTTAGGTTGTTCGCTACATTAAATTTATCTTAAAACTATGCGTACATAATTTATTTTTCATATATTTATGTGCTCGCTTAAAACCATTTGATTATGCAACCAGAAGAAATAATTGATTTCCACATTCGTCATTCGTGGCATAAAATTTCGCGAATGTACAATCAGATTGCTGCGAAATACAATTTAACAATGTCAATGGGTTTTATACTACTCATCATTGATAAAGAGGGAACCCCGTCCACTCAACTGGGTCCTCGAATGGGTATGGAACCCACCTCGCTTTCAAGAACTTTGAAAACGATGGAAGAAAAGAATCTCATCTATAGACAAACGGATGAGATTGATAAAAGAAAAGTTCTAATTTTTCTGACCAATGAAGGCCTTGAAAAAAGGACAGTTGCTCGGGATGTAATCCTCGGTTTCAACGACAAATTGAGAACGAAGATTCCCAAGGGAAAACTGACAGCCTATTTCGATGTCATGAGTCGCATCGATAAAGTCGTTTCAGAAGAATTATTGAAGTTGGATTTACTTGAAGAAATAGAAAAAGAAAAGAAAAAATAAATATGAACAAAAGGATTCAGAAGGTAGCGGTACTAGGATCGGGAATCATGGGGTCCAGAATCGCTTGCCACCTTGCAAATATCGGATGCAAGGTTGTTTTATTGGACATCGTGCCATTTGAACTGAACGAAAAAGAAGTCGCAGCAGGTCTTACTAAAGAAAATGACATTGTCAGAAACCGAATTGTAAACGACAGTCTCACTTCTACACTTAAATCCAACCCCTCCCCCATTTATCGAAAATCTTTTGCTAGCCGGATTAAAACCGGAAATTTTGATGACCATCTAGAATGGATTTCAGATTGCGATTGGATTATCGAGGTCATTATCGAAAGATTGGATCTTAAGATTGCGCTTTTTGACAAAGTGGAGAAATTCAGGAAACCTGGAACCTTGATTAGTTCAAATACTTCCGGTATTCCAATTGAAATGATGTTACAAGGTCGGTCTGATGACTTTCAAAAATATTTCTGTGGAACCCATTTCTTTAATCCTCCAAGATATTTGAAGTTGCTGGAAATCATCCCTAGTAGTAAAACCATGCCGGAAGTGATTGACTTCTTTATGGACTATGGGAAAAGATTCTTAGGTAAAACCACCGTACTTTGTAAAGACACCCCTGCATTTATTGCGAATCGAGTGGGTGTGTATTCGATCATGTCTTTGTTTCATACCGTTAAAGAAATGGACATGACCGTAGATGAAATCGATAAACTTACGGGACCGGTTTTAGGTAGACCAAAATCTGCTACTTTCAGAACCTGTGATGTGGTCGGACTTGATACTTTGGTGCACGTTGCAAACGGACTAAAAGAAAATTGTCCGGATGATGAAGCCAACGCACTTTTTGAATTACCAGATTATATCTCAAAAATGGTTGAGAACAATTGGTTAGGTTCGAAAACAAAGCAAGGTTTTTACAAGAAAACGACCGATGAAAACGGCAAACGTCAAATTCTAAGTTTGAATCTAAACTCCATGGAATATGAACCCAAACAAAGAGTGAAGTTTCCAACTTTAGAATTGACTAAACCAATAGATGATCTTAAGGAGCGAACCAAAGTTCTATTCTCAGGAAAGGATAAAGCCGGAGAATTCTACAGAAAATCATTCACAGGTTTGTTTCAATATGTATCGAATCGAATTCCAGAAATCACAGATGACCTATACAAAATTGATGATGCTTTAAAAGCAGGATTCGGTTGGGAACTAGGACCATTTGAAACATGGGATGTCGTTGGTTTTGAAAAAGCATTAAAATTGATGGAGGAGTCTGGAAAGAAACCGGCTCAATGGGTCTATGACATGAAAGATGCAGGAATCACATCCTTTTACAAATTGGAAAATGGTGTGAAATCTTACTATGACATCTCTTCAAAGTCTTATCAAGTGATTCCAGGAACGGAAGAACTCGTTAGCCTTGCAAATCTAAAAGATGGAAATACAGTTTGGAACAACAAAGACTGCTCTATCATCGATCTAGGTGATGGCGTGTTGAATCTAGAATTCCACTCTAAAATGAATACAATCGGAGGAGAAGTGATTGCCGGAATCAACAAAGCTATTGAAATGGCTGAAGAGTCCTACAAAGGATTGGTGATTTCCAATGAAGGTCAGAACTTCTCAGCTGGAGCCAATGTTGGATTAATCTTCATGATGGCGGTTGAACAAGAATACGAAGAATTGAATTTTGCGATCAAAGCATTTCAGGATACAATGATGCGCGTTCGTTATTCAAGAATCCCCGTTGTTCTTGCACCTCACAATATGGCCTTAGGTGGAGGTTGCGAGATGTGCTTGCACGCAGACAAGGTAATTGCGCATGCTGAATTGTACATGGGTCTAGTAGAATTTGGAGTCGGACTCATCCCTGGCGGAGGCGGAACTAAAGAATTCGTAAAAAGACTCAGCGAGGAATTGCATGATGGTGATGTCAAAATCAACAGACTAAGAGATCGATTCCTAACAATTGGTCAAGCCAAAGTCTCTACTTCGGCATATGAAGCCTTTGATTTGGGCTATCTAAGGGAAGGAATAGATGAAGTAGTTGTGAGTAGAGATTATCAACTCAAAATCGCGAAAGAAGCGGTTATCGAAATGTCAGATGAAGGCTACACCATGCCTCCCAAAGAGAAGAATATTGAGGTATTTGGTCAGGAAGGACTTGGAATTGTTTACGTTGGAGCTCAGTCCATGCAAGCTGGAAACTACATTTCTGAGCACGATCAATACATCTCGGAGCAATTAGGATTTGTGATGTGTGGAGGGGACCTTTCTGAAAATGAAAAAGTATCAGAACAGTACCTCTTGGATCTTGAAAGAAAAGCCTTCTTGGATCTTTGCACAAAGAAAAAGACCCTAGAACGTATTCAGTCGATCTTAACTAAAGGTAAAATTTTAAGAAATTAATCATGGGACAAGCATATATTATACAAGGATATAGATCTGCTGTTGGGAAAGCTAAAAAAGGTGGATTGAGATTTTATCGACCTGATGATTTGGCTGCAGATGTGATCAAACATTTATTGAAATCTGTTCCGGAATTAGATAAAAATCGAATTGACGATGTGATCGTTGGGAATGCATTTCCAGAAGCTGAATCTGGATTGAATCTGGGAAGAATGGTTTCCTTAATGGGACTAGACACCGTCAGTGTTCCTGGGATGACAGTTAACAGATACTGTTCTTCAGGACTTGAAACCATGGCCATCGCTAAAGCAAAAATCGAAGCGGGATTAGCCGATTGTATTATTGCAGGAGGAGTGGAATCCATGTCTATAGTGCCAATGAGTGGATGGAAAGTGGTTCCAAATCCACGAGTTGGAAAGGACACTCCAACCTATTATTGGAGTATGGGTCTAACAGCAGAGGCCGTAGCGAAAGAATACAATGTTTCCCGTGAAGATCAAGATGAATTTGCTTTTAATTCACATATGAAAGCATTGAAAGCTATTGAAAACGGAACCTTTAAGGATGATATTGCTCCGATAGAGGTTACACGTATTTTCTTAGATGAGAACGAAAAGAGACAAGAAGAAAAATATACTGTAGATACCGACGAAGGACCAAGAAAGGGAACTAACATGGATGCCTTAGGCCGTTTAAAACCTGTATTTGCTGCAGACGGCTCAGTTACAGCGGGAAATTCTTCCCAAACTTCGGATGGTGCTTCATTTGTACTGATGATGTCTGAAAAAATGGTCAAAGAATTGAATCTAGAACCTGTTGCACGGTTGGTTTCATACAAAGCAGTTGGGGTTGAACCAAGAATCATGGGAATTGGTCCAATCGAAGCCATTCCAGGAGCAATTGACATGGCCGGATTAAAAATGAATGACATCGATTTATTTGAATTAAACGAGGCATTCGCTTCACAATCTTTGGCCGTTATCAGAGAAGCTAATTTGAACCCTGATATTGTTAATGTGAATGGTGGTGCGATCGCTCTGGGTCATCCACTCGGATGCACAGGAGCAAAATTGAGTGTTCAAATCATTAATGAATTAAGAAGAAGAAATCAAAAATATGGAGTTGTTACCATGTGCGTAGGATCCGGACAAGGTGCAGCTGGAGTTATTGAATTATTGAAATAATTTGAAAATGGAAGAGAATAAAAAACAAGCAATTAAAGGGGGAGAATTCATCATTCGCGACACGAACCCGGAAGACATATTCACTCCTGAAGAATGGACTGAAGAGCAAAACATGATTGCTCAAACCTGCAAGGATTTTGTAGAAAATGAAGTGATGCCACATTTAGATCGTATCGATGCCATGGAAGAAGGTTTGATGCCCTCTATTTTAGATAAAGCCGGAGAATTAGGTATGCTTGGACTTTCTGTTCCACCAGAATTAGGGGGAATGGGAGTTGATTTCAAAACGAGTTTATATGCAACTGAAGCTCTAGGCGAAGGGTATTCTTTTTCCGTAGCTTATGGTGCTCATACTGGTATCGGAACTCTTCCTATTCTCTATTATGGAAATGAGGCTCAAAAAGAAAAATACATTCCAAAACTTGCTTCTGGTGAATGGAAAGCAGCTTATTGTTTGACTGAACCTAGCTCAGGATCCGATGCGAATTCTGGTAAAACAAAAGCTGTTTTAACTGATGATGGTAAGCACTATGTCGTAAATGGACAAAAAATGTGGATCACCAATGGCGGATTTGCGGATTTATTCACTGTTTTCGCCAAAATCGATGATGACTCAAAACTATCAGCATTTATTGTAGAAGCAAATTCTGAAGGTATTTCATTAAATCCTGAAGAAAAGAAAATGGGAATCAAAGGGTCTTCAACGAGACAAGTATTTTTCAATAATGTTAAAGTTCCCGTTGAAAATATGCTTTCCGAAAGGGAAAATGGTTTCAAAATCGCTTTGAATATCCTAAATATTGGTCGTATAAAATTAGGTGCTGGAGTTCTTGGTGGAGCAAAAGCAGCCATAGCCGACTCGGTGAAATACGCCAACGAAAGAGAACAATTTGGAAGACCAATCTCTAAATATGGAGCAATCCGATACAAATTGGCCGAACAAGTTATTCGCACATTTGTAGTAGAATCTGCACTATACAGAGCTGGACAAAATATTGATGATGCCATTCAAGCTTATATCGCTGAAGGCATGGACAAAGGTGAAGCAACCTTAAAAGGTATCGAGCAATTTGCTCCTGAATGTGCGATTCTCAAAGTTGCGGGTTCTGAAGCCTTGGATTATTGCGTGGATGAAGGCGTTCAAATTCATGGTGGAATGGGATATTCGGCCGAATCCAAGATTGAAAGAGCCTACCGAGATTCAAGAATTAATAGAATTTTTGAAGGAACCAATGAGATTAATCGAATGCTAACGGTCGACATGATGCTGAAAAGAGCCATGAAAGGAGAACTGGATCTAATGGGTCCTGCCATGGCCGTAGCTAATGAATTGATGTCGATACCGGATTTTGCTGATCCTTCAACTGAATTGTTTGGTGAGGAAAAAAAATATTTGAAGAACTTTAAGAAAGTAATTTTGATGGTCGCTGGCTCTGCTGTTCAAAAGCTCATGCAAACCCTGGCAAAAGAACAAGAAGTTCTCATGGCCATTTCAGATATTTCAATCTATACTTATTTGGCAGAATCTGTCATTTTAAGAGTAGAGAAAATGGTCGCTTCAAAAGGAGCAGAGGCCTGTCAAGAAGAAATTGACATCGCCAAAACTTATCTATATGATGCGGCTGATAGAATTAATAAAATTGGAAAAGACGCGATCAATTCTTTTGCTGAAGGCGATGAAGCTAGAATCATGTTGATGGGACTGAAACGTTTTACTAAAACGCAACCAATCAATGTAAAAGAAACCAGACAAAGAATTGCAACAAGATTAATCGACGCCAACGAATACTGCTATTGATTTTAAAGTATGTAATTTTCGCGCAGCCCTCTGAACTTTCGGAGGGCTTTTTTATTTTCTGAATGGGAGAATCAAGCCTTTTGATTAACTTTGCTGAAAATTCAAACTATGCCAGATACTGTAATGAATATACTTGTACATGCCCACTCGGGATTTAGATGGATTGTCTTGATCTTATTTCTGTATGCCATTGCCAATGCTTTTGTTGGAAAATCAAGTGGTAGAGAGTACGTTAAAAAAGACAAAATGATCAATTTATTTACCATGGTTAGCATGCACCTTATGCTTTTGGTCGGACTAATCCTCTTGTTTACAAGCGGAAAAGTTGACTTTGGTAATATGATGGCTGACTCAACCAGAAGATTTTATGCTTTGGAACATCCGGTTGCCATGATTTTAGCAACTGTTTTAGTCACAATTGGAAGAAAGAAAGCAGAAGGAGCAACTGGAACTCCAGACAAGTTCAGAAATATCATAAAGTGGTATACCATTAGTTTGATTCTTATTTTAGCTTCAATTCCTTGGCCATTCAGAATTGATGGTGCTGGATGGGCTTAAACAATTCGAAATGAAAAAAATTTTAATCCTTCTTCCTGTAGCATTCATTGTGGTTCTTTCCTGTGAAACAAAATCGTATACCGATGAAAATGGAAAGATTGATGCAAAGGCCATGTTTATTGACAATTGTGCTTCATGTCATGGCGAAACAGGAGATGCTGAAATCGGTGGGGCAAAAAACTTGAAATTATCTACTTTGTCGAAAGACGAGGTTTACGATGTGATCACGAATGGAACCGGAAATGGAATGATGGCTTATAAAAATGTGATCAAAGCGGAGGCAGAAAGAAAAGCTTTGGCTGACTATGTGATGGGATTTAGAGAGTAGGAAATGGAAACCTATAAGACAGGGGAAGAAAGTATTGAAAAAGCCGTTTTGGTTGGTGTGATTACAGACGATCAAACCGAAGAACTTGCTAATGAATATATCGATGAACTCGAATTCCTAGCCCAAACTGCCGGAGCTCATACCCACAAAAAGTTCATGCAAAGACTTCATCAGCCAAATCCAAAAACTTTTTTGGGATCAGGAAAAATTGATGAAGTCAAAGAATATGTTGTCGAAAATGAAATTGATGTTGTCATTTTCGATGATGAATTGTCGCCTTCACAATTAAGAAATATTGAGCGTATTTTCAATTGTAAAATATTGGATCGAAACAATTTGATTTTGGACATTTTTGCCAAAAGAGCCCAAACCTCTCACGCCAAAACCCAAGTTGAATTAGCCCAATATCAATATTTACTTCCCAGACTTACAAGAATGTGGACACACCTTGATAGAGTGAAAGGTGGTATCGGAATGAGAGGTCCGGGGGAAACACAGATTGAAACAGATAGACGAATCATTCAACAAAAAATCTCCCTTCTAAAAAAGAAGTTAGAAAAGATTGATAAACAAAAATCCGTTCAAAGAGGCAATCGTGGACAATTGGTTCGAGCTGCACTTGTAGGTTATACCAATGTTGGAAAATCCACTTTGATGAACCTTTTAAGCAAATCAGATGTATTTGCGGAAGACAAGTTATTTGCAACGCTTGACACCACAGTAAGAAAAATTGTGATTCAAAACCTACCATTCTTGCTTTCAGACACCGTTGGATTTATAAGAAAACTACCGCACCAATTAGTAGAGTCCTTTAAATCCACTCTTGATGAAGTTCGAGAATCCGATGTTTTGATTCATGTAGTTGATGTATCGCATTCCAATTTTGAAGATCAATTCAACGTAGTAAACGAAACACTCTCAGAAATTGATGGTACTGAAAAACCAACAATTGTCGTTTTCAACAAAATTGACCAATTGGATTTCCCTGATTCTTTGGATGAAGGAAAAACGAAAGCACAATTATTAGAAGATTTAAAACAATCCTGGATGTCAAAACTGAATAATAAAAAAGTGGTTTTCATTTCGGCTCAGAAGAAAATGAATATAGAGGAGCTAAAAGACATCCTGTATGAAGAAATTAAGGAAATCTTTAAAGTACGATACCCTTACCACAATTTTCTTTACTAATGAATCCGCACGAGCAATACCTGAAAGAAACTGAATATTTCAATTTCTCGAATTCAGCTATTCAAGAATATGTTGAAGAATTTCGAGTTGAGAATTATGAAAATCGACAAAAGGAAATTGCCGTCAATTTGTATTTAAAAATAAGGGATGGATTTCTCTACGACCCTTTTGATTTAGATATTTCAAAAAGTGGTTTAACCTTTTCCAATGTTTTAGGAAAAAGAAGAGCCTGGTGCGTTGAAAAAGCTGGACTCATGGTCACATGTGCTCGGGCATTAGGAATTCCGGCTCGACCAGGCTACGCAATTGTAAAAAATCACTTGGAAAATGAAAAGCTGGAAGAGGTTCTTCAATCGGATCTAATTGTTTTCCACGGGTATGCTGACCTGTTCCTCAACGGCAAATGGGTAAAATGTACACCAGCTTTTGATAAAAGAGTATGCCGATTATCTGGTGTGGACCCACTGGATTGGGATGGTGAAACTGACAGCTTATTTCAGGAACACGATAAATCAGAGAACCGATTCATGGAATATGTGCATTACTACGGTGAATTTGAAGACGTCCCAATTGAGCTAGCGAACTCTGAAATGAAAAAATATTACCCGCACCTATTTGATGGGACGTATAATAGCCCGCATTTTAAATTTAAATTCGAAATCTAAGAACGAAGCCTCACTTGCATCGAAGGATTCCCAAATCCTTCGTTATTCTTCGCCTTTGAACTCGAAACCTCTCGACTCTACAGCTTTTTTTACTGCCTCTGCGTCTACTTCTCCATCGATTTGAACCGAGTTTGTTGATGGATCAGCTACAACCTCTTTGATATTTCCCAATTCGAAAATAACCGTTTCGACACTTGACTTACAGTGGTTGCAAGTCATCCCTTCAACTTTGTATTTTTTAACTCCCATTTTTTCTATTTTTTTAGCGGGTATCCATCTTTTCACCTCCACAAAGATAATCAGAAGAGAGAGGATAATTGCTGAAATCAATCCTAGAATATTCTGCTGATCGTGGTGATCATGAATTCCAAAAGTACTAACATCGGCCAGATTCAGAAAGCCCAAAAACTGATCGATCAGTATCCCAAAAAAGATAGCTAGTAACATGAGTCCTCCCACGTAAATCAAGGCAATCTTTTTTCCCATGGACTTCCAAACTACTGTAATGGTAGCTAAATTAGTTGCTGGACCAGCCAATAAAAACACCAAAACAGCTCCTGGATTCATTCCTTTTAAAAGCAATGTTGCTGCAATTGGAATGGAGCCCGTGGCGCAGACATATACCGGAATTGAAGCGATGAGCATAATTCCCATGTTTAAATAAGGATTGGAAAGCGAAGAATTGAATAAATCATCTGGAATAAAAACAGCAATCAAGGCTGCTAAAAACAGCCCTAGAACCAGCCATCTTGAAATGTCGGACAGAAAATCTACAAAAGCATATTTGAAAATACGATCAAACCAAGTTTTCTTTTGAACTGGTGCTTCTTTCATTTCTTTTTCACCACTTTTACCCGGAGACAACTGATTCACCATCAAACCGCTTATTACACCAGAAAATAAAGCCACAATGGGTTTGATAATTGCCCAAGGCCAGTTCATTAATGAATAGGTAGCAAGAATAGAATCAACCCCAGTTTGAGGTGTAGAAGTTAAAAAGGAAACCGTTGCCCCATTACTCGCGCCTTGATCTCTGAAACTGATTCCAGTTGGAATAACACCACAAGAACATAAAGGGAGCGGAATCCCAAATAAGGAGGCCTTTAAAACTGAACTGAAATTGGATTTTCCTAAATGTTTGACGATATACTTCTTGGGAACTAAGCCATTTAATATACCCGCAATTAGAAAACCCAACAAAAGATAAGGAGCCATTTCAACGAGGAGACTCCAAAACTCTAAAACGATATCCTTTGCCAAATTCATATTGCAAAGGTACTAAGAATGCTTATTAATTCAGATTCAACTTTAGGATTGAATTGAGATCCTTAACCGCTATTTTCAACTCAATTGATCCCATTGCATATGGTCCGATTTCATAAGGATTAAAATAAAATCCTAAGGAATCACTCGCTAATCTGATGTTTGAAGTGAGTGGGATTTCATCTGCATATACATTCTCCTTTATGAAGTCAGACATACTCGTGTTGAAATGCGTATTCATTGCTTTTTTCAAGGCCAAAGTATCCGAAAACATGTCTGCAAGTTCCAATCTTCTTCCTGTGACAATGTCATAAGTTCTAAACTGAGTCATCCCATTTCCATGAGCTCCACCTGTATAGGAATAGACACTCAAATCGTAAGTCATCAGACCATTGTGATTATATACAACAGATGCGCTGGCATTAATTTCCCAATTTGTCACAAATCCAATCGACTCACTTTCGGCCTTCAAAAAAGCTTCATATCTGGCGATTAAACTATCCAAACTCTTCTCTTTGTAATCATCATCTCCGAGATAAAAGTTGGATCTCACCCATTCATCCACTTCCATTT
>JAUICI010000048.1 GCA_030427935.1 Bacteroidia bacterium
TTCAATCCTAAACCAGGATGAGGGAATCGTATTCCACCCCTCATGATCAAATGTTTTCTTTACTTCATAAACCGCTTTGGAAGGATGTGGACTTGGATAGGGTGTGTCAAAAATGAATTGATTTGATGGCTCAAAACCCTCACCTAAAATCCGTTTATCAATTTTCTCCCTTAATGCATCAAATCTCAATGTTAGCTTGACTTCCTGCCCAACTCGAGGAAAGGGATTATCAATCTCAAAATCCAGTTCTGTCCTGTTCTGAGAGAAGATCAAAAATGATGAAATTAGAAATATCAAGGCAAGCAGATTTTTCATACCTCTAAGATAATGAAGCGAAAGACTGTTAGTTACAAAAATTTGTTAATCTTGGTGAAAAACTGTTTTAATGAAAAATTAGGTGGAAAGGTAGAGGGGTGATGAAGTTCAATTATATAATTTGAATCCCTTAATTAACTCAAAAAACCAACACCTATGTCCTATTACCTATTACCTATTACCTATTACCTAATTACTAAATCCCGCCGTAAAATCCGCCAATCGCCCGGAAACTTTCATTTCTTTTAGGACGCGGTCGATTTTCTCTTTTAGATCGGGTCTGTTTTTTGAAATGGCTATACCGTATTCTTCCGAAGAGAATTTTTTCATGAATAAGCGCGTATCCATGGCCATTTCTTTTTGTACTTTTCTAAGCTTGCCGTAATCAGCTAAATAGGCGTCAACCTTTCCGCTTCGAAGCATTTCGATGGGTTCGGTTTCGGTTCCAAATTCTTCGGCCGTAACTAATTCCACTCCTCTCAAGTTTTTCTCTGCCCAGGTATAACTTGTTGAAAATCTCAAAGCGTAGATTTTTTTACCTAATAAGTCTTTTAGTTCGAAATAATCAGAGCTTTGCATGACCATGATCCCTGCTCCATCGGTATGATAAACCTCTGAAAACAAGACCTCTTTTGCGCGGTCTTCGTTGATGGTAATCCCTCTCATTGAGATGTCGGCTTTTCCAGAAGTGATGGCTTCTAGCCTCGGATCGCCTTCCCCATCAAATTCATAATCGGTGATAAATTCATAGTCCAATTCGGCCTGATCCAAAATATATTCCAATAATCTTGGTTCAATTCCAATCGGTGTTTCCAATTCTTTTGGCCAAGAGTAAAAAGGCAATGATTCGGTTCCTTTCGTTCCGATATAGACTCTTACTTTATCCGATTTTTTATTGTTCTCCCCTTCACTTGACTTCTCTTCTGAAGCCTTTTCTCCTCCACATGATGCAAGTACAAATGATAGTAGAATAACAGGTATGATTCTGATTCGCATCTTCAATTTTTTATGCTAAAATAAGAAAAAGTGTCTAGGAAAGTCACGCAATAAGGCTTGACTACTTTCTACAGCAGAAACATAGACCTTATTTCAATCTACTTTTCGAAGCCTCTGGTGAAGTCATCCAAACGCCCTGAAGCCCTCATTTTTTCCAGCACTTTATTAATTTCCGCTAGTAATTTTGGATACTTCTTATTTACGGCAATACCGAACTTTTCTTCGGTAAATTTTCGAGGAAATATGCGCATATCCAAATTGTTCGCTTTTTCTCTTTTCAGTCCGCTGTAATCACTCATATAAGCAGAAATCTCTCCTTTTCGAATTAATTCGATGGGATGACTTCCTAAGCCAACATCCTCCTGAGAAATCACTTGACAATCTTTCAAATTTTCCTTTGCCCATTTATAAGTTGTGGAAAATCGGTAGGCAAAAACTTTCTTCCCTTTGAGATCCTCCAAACTCGAAAATTCAGAAGTACTCATAACCATTACTCCTAATCCATCTACATAATAGGGGTCTGAAAAATTGACTTTCTCTTTTCGAGCTTCGGTAATCGTGATTCCTTGAATAGAGACATCCGCCTCTCCAGTCGCAATTGCCTGAATACGTTCGTCTCCGTAACCATCAATCGGATAATTGGCAACATATTCATACTGAACCCCAATTTGGTTGAGAATGTATTCGATCAATCTTGGCTCCAATCCGCTTGGTTTCGCCTCCCCTAATTTCCACTGAAATATGGGTCTTTGCGCTGAACCTGGTTGTCCCGCGTAAATCCTCACTTTGTCAACTTCAACCTCTGTTTTTGGCTCTTTTTGCTCCTTTGGATCTGCATTTTTGTCCGACTTCTCCTCGGAAGAGCAAGCAAACAAAAACAGAAAAGCAATTGATAGGGGAATATATAGAGCTCGAATCATCAATTTAAAATTTGGGCTAATTTAATAAAATTATAGGTTAGGGTATTCAATCCCTCTTGAAGCCGCCTCTCTATTCTTCATGATATACTTCTTATTTTCGAGTTTTTGGGAGCGATAACCCAATAAATGAAAAAACTTTTTTGTAAAAAATCTCGCGATCTGAGCATTGACGATTAATACATCTTTGTGTTCTTTTGACGCCCATTTTACTCCAGGTAAAAACACTAAAAATCGATCTGTTCGGTATTTTCTCAATGTCGCTGAAAAACTTAAAAAGATATTCGGAATCTTTCGGATGGAGAAGTAACCGTCATTCCCCTGAGATTGATAAAGTGGCATGAAAATCCGATGGTTCTCTTTAGCCCTCAGTTCTTCACCATTGCTTTCTGCCAATACTTGTCCTTTTTCCACAGGCTGAAAATTGACAAATCCGGGCTTCATTTTAAACTGATCTCCCGTTTGAATCTCATGACGGTAATAGATCTCAAAAATATCTTGGGTATCGATACAAGACTTCGCTAGCACTGCATGGTAATGGTCAAAATCAATGGCGTCTTTCTGGATAAAACCTGCATATACCATACTCAACCAAACAAAAGCTTCATGATTTTCGATGGATGCGAGATCGTCGTGTTGTCCACCTTCAAAACCAAAAGCGATATAGCCTAATTCATTGATATAACTCAATAAAGGCCCATCCAAATATTCTTCAATTCCCAAAATCATCGGAACGGGATATTGCTCGGTGAATTTTCTGTTCAAAAGACTATCATTCACCGTTAAAAATGGCATGGTTTCACTTGAAGTCGTGTGCAAGTCGATAAAATAAAATGGCCCTTTTTCCTTTTCCAAAATATTCGAAATCAAGTCGTAAATCTCTAATTGCTGATTGGTGTCTTCATCTTCATTTTTGAGTTTACCTGACTTCAAAAGTTCCATTCGATCCATGGACCAAAGACGATTCAGATCGTGTTTGTGAAAGCGCTCGCCTCTTTCCAAAGCCCATAAATTTCCGCATATCGCATAAAAAGAGCCTTTAAAAGGAATCTTCTCTTCTTCCATCTTATCTAAGACCTTTTTTAATGCAAAAATCCCAGAGGGTTCGTTGCCATGGATGCCTCCCGTGAAAATCAAGACAGGTCCTTCTTCCTGGCTAACTTTGTTACCGATAAGTCTTCCAACCTCTATTTCTTTCTGAAGGGCTCTACTGTAAATCTTCGTCATTAGTTCAATTTTTGAAGATCCTTCACCGTAAGAATACCTACTAACTGACCATCTTCCATGACCGGCAAACAACCAATATCTTTTTGAAGCATCATTTTTTCAGCCTCCTGAATGGGAAACTCTCTACCAACAGTGATGGGCGATTTCACCATGATTTCAGAGACCATTTCATTCTTTTCTAAATCTGCATTTTCTCGAATATGTCTGTGGGTAAGCAAACCAACCAAATTCCCTTTTCGATCCTCAACTGGCAGATGATTAATCCTTTTCCAAGACATGATTGAAAGGGCCAAACTTGCCAAATCATTTTCTTGCACTGAAAAAAGATTCGTTGTCATGATATGCTCCACTTTGGTAGCCTTCTTTATCAAGTTTTCTGGCTGCTCACAGCAAGGCCAATCGATCACCGACTTTTGTCCCTCCTGATTATGATACATGGACTCTGTAAGAGCCAATAAAGCATCATCACTTTTCAGGTTTTTCTTAAGTTGTCGATAATTCGATACCAGCCATTGAGCTCCTGTTTTATTCTCTGCTCTTTTCGCAATAATCCTCAAATTCTCCTGAATCATTTTTTCTGAAAACCCAGTATTTTTTAATCCATCTTCAGCGATTGGCAGAATCTTATCGTAGAGTAAATTCGGAATAGAATACTCCTTTTCTTCCCAAACCATTACCGATCTTTTTCCCATTCTCGCAGCATTGATAAAATTCAATTTTGCATCTCTAAAATCCATTTGATTTTGCATGTCATCAAATTTCTTTGGTCTTCCAATCATCAGTCCAACCCAGAAGACAAAATTTGCCATTTCATCCTTAATCGACGGACCAGAAGGTATATAGCGATTCTCAATCCGAACATGCGCCTTCCCTCCTCCAACGCCGTAGCAAGGGCGATTCCATTTGTAAATAGTCCCGTTGTTTAGGCTTAATGCTTTCAATTTTGGAATCTCCCCTTCTTTTAATTGATCCAAAGAACTTTTTTCAATTTCTCTGGTCAAAATGCTGTTATATTGGGCAATATCGTGTTTATAAATATCTGCGATTGTTCCTTCCTCCCATTGATCCCCGAATGTCACCCGAGCTTTTTGATCTTTCAAAGCCGAAGAGGATGATCGCGTATCTATACTTTGCTGAAATAAGGCAATGCGAGTTTCACTCCACAATTCTCTTCCAAGTAATAAGGGCGAATTGGAAGCAATACCTAACAAGGGTCCTGAAATAGCCTGCGCCCAATTATAACTCGAAATAAAATCATTCGGATCGATTTGAAGGTGCATTTGGAAACTCGTGTTGCAGGCTTCAAACAAAACCGAATCATGCTGAATAGCCAGCTCATCAACTCCAGTTAAATAAAGATCAAAATTCCCTCCTCTTTTCTCTTTCAGCATTTCGTTCAAAGCCCAATACCGGGGATTTGGAGTCATGTAATCGAAATCCAATTCAGTCTTGCTAATGGTAGGTAATATTCCTGTTAGAATGACTTTATTTTTAAATTCCGAAGCCGTTTCTTTTGCTTTATTTAAAAGATCAATCAACTGATTTTCTAATTTCTGAAAGCACTCTTTATTCAACTCAAAAGGATCCAAATTGATTTCCAGATTGTATTTCGCCAATTCCGTGGTAAAATGCGGATCGTTTACCTTTTTTAAAATTTCTTCAGCCAAAACCGAAGGTCTAAAATTCTCATCAACCAGACAAAATTCCTGCTCGGCTCCAATCCGGATTGGACCTGATTCTATCAAGTCATTGGCCAACATATATTCTAGTGCTTTGATATCATCTAGCAAATGCTGAGCAAATGCCGCTTGCTTCTGAGCCTCTAATTTCAGATCAACATTGTGTTCTCCCATAAAACTTGCTTTATCCTAGCAAGATAAAAGGAAAGCAGTGGTTTCTGGCTGACATTTAACCACTTCCCAACTGATTTTTACCATTTGATAATACAAATGAAAAAGGTTCGGTACGGATTATGCTTACATTTAAAGCGTGAAAATAATTCTGATCATATCGCTTTGCTTTTCCAGTGTAATTTTCGCTCAAGACCTGAAAATAGAGTATTCGAAAGCGCTTTCTTCGGGGATGGAGGAATCTTCTGGACTCGTTCGAGCAAGTGACACTAGTTTATACACGATCAATGATAGTGGAAACCAACCTTATTTATTCGAAATTAATTTGCAAGGAAAACTGATTCGGAAGATTCAAATACAAGCAAAAAATACGGATTGGGAAGATTTAGCCATCGATGAAAATGGAGATGTTTTCATCGGTGATTTTGGTAATAATCGAAACAATAGGAAAGATTTAAAAATCCTTAGAATTTACAAAAGACAATTAAAGGATTCGGTGATCAAACCTACAGTTTACACTTTCAAATACCCAGACCAAAAAGCCTTCCCTCCAGAAAAAACTGGACTCTATTTTGATTGTGAAGGCTTTGTAGTCAAAGGAAGATATGCTTATCTCTTCACCAAAAACAGAACCGAACCTTTCGATGGAATTTCTAAGGTTTATCGAATCGATTTGGATGCGGGAAAGACCACCATTCAATCTTGGGGAGAAATGCAATTGTGCAAAGATGGATGGTATCCCTGCAGTGTGACATCCGCCTCTTACAATCACGAAACAGATGAATTGTTGCTTCTAACCTACGCCAAAGTTTTGCGCTTTCATAAATTCAATTTTGATGAAAATGCCTCGAATGATTTCACTTACTATTCCATCGGACGCTTGGAACAGTTTGAAGCTATTAGTCATTTTGGAAAACACTTTTTCCTAAGCTCAGAAAAGCAAAAAATTATTGGGGGAAACAAACTGCATAAGGTTCGCTTTAAAAACTAAGCTGTTCCTCAAGAATGTGTACTTTTATTCTTCACAAAACAAATCTGTATGATAGAAGCCATTTTGTTCGACATGGACGGACTCTTGATCGACTCCGAGCCCCTTTGGAAAGAAGCTGAGATTAAAGTTTTTGAATCGGTCGGTTTGGATTTAACTGAACGTTCTTGCGAGCAAACTGTCGGATTGCGAATTGATCAAGTTGTGGATCTGTGGTACCGAAGTCACCCATGGGACAATAAGTCGAAACAACAGGTAGTAGAAGAGATTATCGAGGAAATGCAGCATTTGATTCGAACAAAAGGAAAGGCAAAAAAAGGAGTCAAAGAAATCTTCGAGTTTTTAGAAAACAAGAATTTGAAAAAGGCTGTCGCTTCCTCCTCCTACCAAATCTTAATTGAAGAAGTTATCAGAAAACTAGGCATTGAAAATCAAATTGATTTGTACAAATCAGCAGAACACGAAGAATTCGGCAAACCACATCCCGCACTTTTTTTAAACACCGCCAAAGAACTCCAGGCTTTTCACGAGCATTGTTTGGTATTTGAAGATTCCTTCAACGGCGTCCTAGCAGCAAAATCCGCCCGAATGAAAGTCGTAGCCGTCCCAGAAGAAACCCATCAAGAAGACCCAAGAATGATTATAGCAGATCTGAATATTCCAAGTTTACTAGATTTTGGCCAAAAAGAATGGGAGGAGTTGAACGAGAGTTTGGTTTTGAGGTGAATTGTAGATTAAGGATTACCCTTCGACAAGCTCAGGGACCGCCCTTCGACATAGTTCGACAAGCTCACCACAAGAGCTCAGGGACCGAGGATTAATGAAAAACACAAAAATCAATTCGTCATTCGCCGTAGCTTCAGCGAAGGAGAACTTCATCCTTCATCCTTCATTCTTCATCCTTCATTCTTCATTCTTCATTCTTCATTCTTCATTTTTAATTTTTAATTTTTAATTAAAGTTACTTCTCCTCTTCGAATTCAACCTTTTTCGTCAAATTCCCTTCTTCGTCGTAGAATCTCCAGGTTCGGACTTTGATATCGTCTTTGTATTCACCGATGTATTTGGGTTGTTGATTAGGGTAAAAAACTACGGCGTGACCATTCTTTTTCCCTCTAACATATAGAATTTCAGATTGGAGCCATCCTTGTTTATTGTAGCCTCTCCAAAGACCGCTTTTCTCGCCTTTTTGGTTGAGCATCCCTTCTATTTTCACCTGGCCATTCTCATAGAATTCCTTGTACATTCCATCAGATTGGACTCCATTTTCTTTTACTTCTTCCTTTTGCTCCTTTTCTTGAGATTCTTCATTATTTTCTTTCTTTTCCTCTCCACAGGCAAACAAAAAAAGGGCTAAAAATAGGGCAAGATAAGTCTTCATTATTTTTCTCTTTTTGTGGTATAATCTATCAATCCGATCATCGACTTTTTAGCTTCCGAATCCGGAACATCTTTGATCAATTCCAAGGCTTCATCTTTAATTTCCATCATCTTGTCATGGGCATATTTTACGCCTCCTGCTTCGATGACCATTTTGACAACCTCCTTCACTTTTCGAGGGTTCTCATTATGGTTTTTTACAATATTGATGATCTTTTTCTTCTGGGCTGAATCAACTGTATTCAAGGTATAAATTAAAGGTAAAGTCATCTTTCTTTCCTTGATATCGATTCCGGTTGGCTTACCGATTTTGTCTCCCGTACCATAATCAAAAATATCGTCCTTGATTTGGAAGGCCACACCAATCTTTTCACCAAACTCTTTCATTCTTTCTTGATTCTCCTTACTTCCCACCGAAACCGTTCCAGCTTCACAGCAGGAAGAGATTAAGGAGGCCGTTTTCTTTCGAATCACTTCAAAGTAGACTTCTTCGTCAATATCCAGTCTTCTTGCTTTTTCAATTTGCAATAATTCACCTTCACTCACTTCTCGTACCGCATTGGACACGATTTGAAGCATTTCATATTCATTATTATCTACCGACAACAACAAACCTTTGGAAAGTAAAAAATCCCCAACCAAAACCGCAATCTTATTTTTCCAGATCGCATTAACAGAAAAGAAGCCTCTTCTTTCATTCGCGTCATCTACGACATCGTCATGAACCAATGTGGCCGTGTGCAAAAGCTCTATTAAAGAAGCCGCCGTATAGGTCGACTCATTCACGTCCCCATACATTTTAGCCGAGAGAAATACGAACATAGGACGCATCTGCTTCCCTTTTCTTTTGATGATATAATGCGTGATTTTATCGAGTAAGGGAACCTCGGATTGCATGGATTCTTTGAACTTCTCCTCAAAGATTTTCAGCTCGTCCAGAATGGGAGATTTTATTTCCTTAACCGTCATCATTTCAGCAAATATACCTAGAAAGTTGTTCTAAACAAGTTCATAGACTAATTAAGGGATACAGGCTACTCAAAAGGGATTGAAACGCACAACTTTAGCACTTCTTCCTCTTTCACGAATGAAATAAAAAGATTTGTCTTCCAGCTGATCGGAATACCTTGGAACTAAAATAAATCCATCCTCTGCTATTTTCATGGATTTCCTTGTCACTTTATTTGAAGCATCAATTTTCACGAACATCGGCTCCACTTTCCTATTATTAAAAAGGGTTTTATAAGTTGCGTTTAAATCATTCCCAAGGTCCGCATTCTTTTGAGAATCATTAAAAAACACCCAAACATCATTCCCTACAATTCCGTAAGCGATGGAAGAATAATAGCCATTATCATTAATCGTTGACTGGTATTTTGGAAGTTTGATATTCGTGATCGACTTCGTCTTGGGATCAATCTTCGAAACCAATACTGAATTGTAATTGTAGATGTCGGTATAACTCGAAATATCCGTTCTCGGGTCATAATATTGATCGATCTCTTTATAATACTTCTCTCCAATTAGTACGATTTCTTCATTATCCAAAACGAAGGATTCTCTCAAATAAAAATCGTAAAGATGTGTTTTCTCATCCACCTGATCTGCTCGAATGAATTTGGCGAGATCTTCCTTACTGATACTTTTCACAGAAGCATTCAGCATATTGAGTTCTTCATCCAAAGTGATGGCAAAATAGCCCTTCAAACTCACACTTCTTTTTTCAGAAAAATAACCCGCTACAAATACCTTTTGATTCTTGTGCACAATCTTCACATCAATAATCCACTTATTTTGAAGCGAGATCTCAAATTCGTTCAAGCTCTGGGTATCATGACGGTAAACCCATAAATTGTATTTATTGTTTTCAATTTTTCTCAACTTATTGCTGATCATACCTGTGACATCCATTCGCTTGGATAAAACCATGATCTTTTCTTTCCCGTCAAATGCGAGGTCTTTAAATTCGAAGTTTTGCGCTTCATAAGGAAAGTTGACTACATCTTCCCAAATCAAATTGAATCGTCCGTCATATTTCCTCAAATTATAACCCGTAACCGCATTTCGGAAGAAAGGTCGACGAGTGATCAAAACAAAACTTTGATTTTCCTCAGAAGCTACGATTCGAAAATCATTGATCTTTTCCTGACGATTAAATATGGTGTCTAAAAGCATTGGTTGCTCCAATTTCCCATTTGGGTCGATCGGATAAATAGCTACCCGCTTGATATCTTCCTCGGGCATGATATACTTGGCCGCAAGAAAAATCTTCTCATTCAAATTGAAAATCTCAACAGGTTCGATATAATGCTCACCCTCAGGTTGAGGAGATACATTCTTGGTATAAATCAAATCCAAAGTTTCCGGATGGTATTTATTCAGAAATAAATTGGATTTTTTCTTTGAGATATATTCGTAATCCAAACTATAAACTCCTGAGGAATCCTTCCCAATAAAACCTTCGAAAGCGGTTCTCTTGACAGACTTATAATCTTTTCCAATAGTTAAAGTATCCTGGGAAAAGAGTCCCAAAGAAACACTCATCAACACTATGTAAAAGAAAATTTTCACTTTTTGAATTCAGGTTTTGCTTCTTTATTTTTATTGGCCAATTGCCCGCAAGCCGCATCAATATCTTTCCCTCTTGATCTTCTGATATTGACAATGACTCCATGCTTTTCAAGATAATTGGCAAAGCGATCAGTTTGCTCCGTATCTGCCTTTTGGTAGATCTCATCATCGATGGAATTGTATTCAATGATATTCACTTTGGCTGGGTTTCTCTGGCAATAAGCCACCAATTCTTTCGCATCCTCAATGGAGTCGTTGAAGTCTTTGAAAATGATGTATTCGTAAGTTGGACGCGTCCCTGTTTTCTGGTAAAAATACTGCAAGGCTTCCATCAAGACATCCAAGTTATTTGTTTCATTGATCTCCATCATCTGACTTCGCTTCTCATCATTAGCAGCGTGCAAAGACAGAGCCAAATTGAATTTCACCTCATCATCGGCTAATTTTTTGATCATTTTTGCGATTCCTGCAGTTGAAACCGTAATTCTTCGGGGAGACATGCCAAGTCCTTTTTCCGAAGTGATCATGTCGATCGACCTCAAAGTATTCTTGTAATTCAGCAAAGGCTCTCCCATACCCATGTAAACAATATTGGTCAATTGTTGTTCGTATTCATCTTCCGCCAATCTTTTGATATGGTAAACTTGATCGAAAATCTCTCCTGCTGTTAAATTTCTTTTGAGTTTTAATTTTCCAGTGGCGCAAAAAGTACAAGCCAAACTACAACCAATCTGAGATGAAATACAAGCCGTAACTCGATTGGTAGTCGGGATCAAAACCCCTTCAACAATACCCGATCTCGTTCTGAAAGCCGTTTTAATTGTACGATCCGAGCTCCGTTGTTTTTCGGCAATTGACACCGCATCGATGAAATACTTTTCTTTAAGTTTTTCTCTTGTTTGAAGGGAAATATTGGTCATGTCATCAAAACTTTGAGCACCTTTTTTCCAAAGCCACTCATGAATCTGTTTCCCTCTAAATGCTTTTTCACCTAAAGAAGTTACTACTTCAAGTAATTCCTCCAATGAAAATTCTCTTATGTTTTGTTTTTCTTCCAAATCAGGATTCTGGATTTTGTACAATATAACGCGTTATTTCCATTGAATCTAACTTCGACTTTATCGGTTTGATGTATTCCAAATATTCTGGAATCATGTCTTTTTTCATCGGAATGGAAGAAGGAAATTTCAAAGCGCGATGATTTACCTGCTTGCCATTCATCCAAAAACGGTAACAGACATGCGGACCAGTTGCCAAACCAGTAGAACCGACATAGCCAATTACCTGACCTTGTTTCACCTTCACTCCCGGACGCATACCATCTGCAATCTTGCTCATGTGCAAATACTGCGTCGAATAGGTTTCATTATGCTTCACTTTTACATAATTTCCATTACCTTTTCCATATCCTGCTCTTTCCACATAACCATCGGCAGTTGAAAGAATTGGAGTTCCAGTTGGAGCCGCGTAATCTGTTCCCAAGTGTGGTTTCACTCTTTTCTGAACCGGATGAAATCTTTTCAAATTAAAACCAGAAGAAATTCTCGAAAACTTCACTGGAGACATCAAAAATGGTCGTTTCATTTCCTTCGCCTTTTCATCAAAATAGCCTTTATCCTTTTTGGTTGAATCTGCAAAATATTGGAAAGTGTAGTAAGGATCTCCTTGATGTTTAAACCAAATTGCTTTCACCTCACCAATCCCTACAATTTCATTATCGACTAATTTTCTTTCGTAGAGAACCTTGTACTCATCACCTGGATGCAATTTGAAAAAGTCGATCGACCAAGCAAAAATCCCGGCAATAGATTCAGCAATTTCACCAGTAATCGTAATGTCTTTGATTTGCTGATTTATCGATAAAGTCAGATTCGAATTCTTCACAATTTCTCCACTCATCCAAACCTCTTCAGTCTTCACAGGCTTTCTTTTGACTTGGATACTAAAATCATCCCGCTTAAAATCAATTTGAACGTATTCAATTTTATTCTTCACATAGATGATATGTCGCACATCATTGGAGTCGTTCTTACTTGCCAAAACCAAAAATCGTTTGCCCGGAACCACATATTTCCAATTGACCGAACTGTCTTGAGCTACATGTGCAATCTCATTAATTAATACCTGCGCAATACCATGAGGTGCGAGCATGTGTGATAAAGTCCACCCTTCTTGAATCTTCCCTTGCTTAACGATAAAACTATCTAGAATAAATCCGTACTTCATCTCCGGAGGCGGCACGGTAGTCGTATCCTCTTCTTCAATGTTTTCAGCTGAATCCGAGGATTGTTCTTGTCCGCAAGAGATTAAAATAAGTGCGAGTAAAAAGGGTATGAAATACTTCTGCATGAAAATTTGGCTTTGATTTTAATGCAAAATTAGGGATTCCCTGAATTCTCTAGGAAAAATTAAAGTTTTTTGTGAAGAAAAGTATGTTAGTTGTTTAGTTGGATAGTTGGATAGTTGGATAGTTGGATAGTTAGAAAATATTTTTTTTGGCTTTGATACACGGAATGAAAAAACAAACTCCCATTTAGCTCCCCTCCTTCCCAAGGAGGGGAAAGACCGAGGCACGAGGTCAGGGGTGGTTTTAGCTTCAAAAAACAAACTCAAAAGCTTATCTGATACCAAATAAAAAAACACAACCAAGGAGGGGAAAGACCGAGGCACGAGGTCAGGGGTGGTTTTGTTAGTTAAATAATTTAAGATATCATTCACCAAACCACCTCTTCTCTTCAAATCACACCCTCATTATACAAAACGGGTTCTGACAACTTAGTATCCTTAAATTTGATTCCGTATTCTTCTAATTCTTTTAAGACGGGTGCATAAATATTTTCTTTGATAGGTCTTTGCACTCCTTTTAATTGGATGGTTCCATTTAAGATCATTTTCCCACAGATCGCTGCGGGTAAACCAACTGTTCTAGACATCGCCGTATGCACATCATCTACACCGATTGAAACCATATCTGAATTGATCTCGTGGTACTCTCCGTCTAAGATGTAGACAAATTTATGGTGCATCACAATCATGTCTTTGTCATTGGGTTTCATCGCCCATTTCTCTTCCAAAATCTTTTGAAGAATTTGAGCTGGAGTCGCATCTTTTAATCCAACTTTTTTATCTCTGGAGAAAATGTCCAACCACAACAATTTATCCCATAAATTATCATCCTGATCGATTTTCAAATAATGTCTCAGCTTGAGTTCAACAGAATCATTGGGGTTATAAGGTAAAAAGGAGTTAATGTAATCTCTGTAGGTCATATGCTCCGAACCTTCTAAAATATAGGAATCATCTGTTGCTCCTAATTGCACGAAACAATCCCAAGCTCTGGAAAAACCTTTTCGTCTAAAAGTACCTCTATAAATAGTCGGGATTTCTTCTAAACCGTAAACATCTCGATAGGACAAAGAGTCTCTATTGGCATAACCTTCAAACTGACCATAGCCTTCAATTTCAATAATCTCAGTTCTTCGGAATAGTTTGTTGTAAGGAATGTATTTATACTGACCTTCTTGAATAAATTTTGCAGCTCCTCCTTGTCCAGCTAAAACCACATTTCTTGGATTCCAAGTGAATTTGTAGTTCCATGGATTATTATCTGATTCAGGAGCTACCAACCCACCTGTAAACGACTCGAATATGTGCATCTTCCCGCCCATTTCATGAATTTCATCAATGATTTTCATGGCAGACATATGATCAATTCCCGGATCAACTCCAATTTCGTTTAGAATGATGATTCCTGCAGTTTCAGCCTCATCCGAAAGGGCCTCCATCTCTTTGGAAACATAGGATGGTGTGATCAAATTTGTTTTTAAATCAATACAATCTCTGGCTACTTCCACATGAAATCTTGCCGGCAACATGGATATGACCAAATCGGCCCACTCCACTTGAGGTCTTCTCTCTTCAGGGTCCAAAGCATTAAAAGACATCGCCTCCGCATTTGGACCATGAATTTTAGAATTGACTAAGTTCATGTCTCGATCTACAACTCGGATTTTCCATCCTTCTGTGTCGGAATTGTCACAGAAATATTTGATTAGTGAAGAAGCAGACAGGCCAGCGCCCAAAACGAGGATATTTTTCATAATTAAGAAACTTAGTTCAGCCGTTAAAATTAATAAGTTTTCAGACTTAGAATGTTATATTTTTGACGAATATTGAAGATAAATATGAAGCCTAAGACAGATTGATCTCTCAATATGTTGTGTAAACCATTTGAATGACCTAAATTTGCGCCTTCAAATTATTTTGAAATGGGACACAAAATTGTAGCTTGTAGAGCATCTAAGGATATCGGAGAACGAATTGCCGGAAGGCAAGGAACCGAGCTGAGCAAGACTTCTGTTCAGGTTTTCAGTGATGGTGAATTTGAGCCATGCTTTGATGAGACTGTTCGAGGTCAAGATGTTTTCATCATTCAATCTACAATGCCCCCTGCAGAAAATTTACTGGAATTATTGATGATGATTGATGCGGCGAAAAGAGCTTCCGCAAGAAAAATCATTGCAGTAATGCCCTATTTTGGATTCGCCAGACAAGACCGAAAAGACAAACCAAGAGTTGCCATTGGCGCTAAATTGGTTGCTAAAATGTTGGAATCGGCTGGTGTTGATAGAATCATGACCATGGACTTACATGCAGATCAAATTCAAGGATTTTTTGAGATTCCTGTGGATCATTTGTATGGTTCTACATTATTTCAACCTATCATGGATGACTTAAATGATGGAAACGTCGTGATTGCCGCACCAGATGCTGGAGGAGCGAAAAGAGCCAACTCTTACGCAAAGCGAATGAATGTAGGTTTGGCACTGTGTCACAAACAAAGAAAAGTTGCCAATGAAGTTGCAGAGATGACGGTAATTGGTGATGTCAAAGGAAAAGATGTTTTATTGGTGGACGACATGTGTGATACTGCTGGAACTTTAACAAAAGCTGCAGATTCATTTATGGAACATGGAGCAAAATCTGTTCGCGCTTTTTGTACGCATGCAGTTTTATCGGGACCAGCTTATGAGCGAATCGAGAACTCCTCACTTAAAGAAGTGTATGTAACCAATACCATTCCTTTGAAACAAGAAAGTTCGAAAATTAAGGTTGTAGAAATTGAGCCTTTGTTCTCGGATGTAATTTTGAGACTTATGGAGAATAAGTCGATTAGTAAGCATTTTATTTATTAATTAATATATCACAAAAATGAAACAAGTATCATTGAGCGGTTCTGCTAGACAGAACGTAGGGAAGAAGGATGCTAAGGCGGTTAGAAACGAAATGTTTGTTCCTGCAGTAGTTTATGGTGGAAAAGAACAAGTCCACTTTAAAATCAAGCATACAGACATGGAGAAATTAATCTATACGTCTGATGTGTACAAAATCGAATTGGATATCGATGGGAAGAAAATTCCAGCAATTATCCAAGAAGTTCAACACCATCCGGTAACAGATAGAATCATGCACGTTGATTTTATTGAATTGATTGATAACAAACCAGTGAAAATGAAAATTCCTGTAAGAGTTACAGGAAGATCTATTGGAGTTATGAATGGTGGTAAACTACAACAAGTTTTCAGAAGATTGAAAGTTGTAGGATTACCTTCTGCAATTCCTGGAGAAATTGAAGCGGATATTTCAAATCTAAAAATTGGAATGTCTTTGAGAGTTAGCGATTTCGAAAGAGAAGGAATCAAACTTTTGGATCCAGCGAATGCGGTAGTTGTTTCTGTGAAAATGGCTAGAGGTGCTTCCAATGCGGATGAAGAAGAAGAGGAAGAAGCAGCGGCTGAAGGTGCTGAAGGAGGAGAAGGAGATTCTGCTGAAGCTGAAGGAGGAGAATAAATACATCCTTTATATATTGAAAAAGGCGACCAGTGGTCGCCTTTTTTGTTTCTTCAAATTTCCAGCAGAAACTATTTGGGTTCAAACTGAAATCCTATTTCACTATTGGACTCAATATCTAATACTACCCCGAAAATATAGTTTTCTACAGGGTCTTGATTTGATAAAGGGAGACTCAAGTAAATCAAGAATTGATAAATCGTATTCTCTTTTTTATTAGAGAAGCTAACTTTTAAAATATCATAGGCCAACTCTTCATCCTGAAGCTTTGTTCCAGACTTTAAGACAAGCACCTGATCCGGACTTAAATTTGGATAAGTTAATCCCGTACAATTGGTTTCTTGCATCAGTAAATCAAACTCGGCTTCGTTAAATATGACGATTCCATTTGAAACTTGGACAGACTGAATGAGAGAATCATTTGCCCCAGAAACATCGTAAACTGTATATTCGGTTTGATCTAAATATTCCTCTTTTCTACAGGAGTAAAAAGCTATAAATGAGCAGAGTGAGGAAATTAAAATTGCTTTTTTCATAGGTTAGAAATTTATAAATTAAAGATTGTATAGATTAATTCAGCATTAGTAGATAGAAGGTGCTCTGCCAACAAATGAAATCTGAGCATCTTGATTACCAAAATCTACTTTCATGGCTAAGGTACGCCAGACACCACCATCCCCTGACATGGCATCCATAACAAACATTACCTGATACCTAGGAGCTTGATCTCCCTCTACAATTTTGTAGACTTCGTGCCAGTAATTTATTTTTTGATCTATCTGAAACGACTGTATCAAGATTAATTCTGTTCCGGAAAGACCAGGAAAAGCTAGGGAACTATTCCCCGTTTGGGTCATCAAAGTATTGAACTCAGCTTCGCTTTTTATAATCACCCCTTCTCTACAAGCTTCTCCAAGACTGTCATTGGCGGAAGAAAAATCTAAAGGCTGAAAATTACCGAATGCTTCAGTTTCATATTTTGTACAAGAAAAAATGAGTGGTAAACAAAAAAGTAGGCATAGAATCTTTCTATTCATCATGGTAAATTGGTTTTAATTAGTTGATTAATTGAGTAAACGGAAATTAAGTTGATGATATTGTTTGGTACCTAATTTCCTCTATAAAATTCGTAAAAATTGATCTCGGCATTCACATCTTCTACGTCCACAATAATGGCTTTAGTTGTCCATTCACCATTGAGGTAATCTGGTCGACGCTCTGACCAAAAATAAAAATCGTATCGAATATCCTTGTCCTCTTCTTTCTTAGAATAGAATTCCACCCAAGTCTCATTTCCTACATCAATCTTCTGAGAGCAAATCAACAAAAGCTGATTGGATTGTAAGCCAGGGTAAGTCATCGTGTCTCCAGTATATAACATTAGAGTATCGAAATCTGCCTGGTTCCGAATAATATACCCTCCAGATGTAGCCGTTCCCAAAAGATCCGAAGCCGAAGAGTAATCCAAACTCGTAAAATCATCAAATCGCTCAATCTCCGTTTTCTTACATGAAATTAAAAGAGCAACAGCGAAGAGCAAGAGCAAGAGGTTTTTCATTCTTTCAAAATTTTGTTCAGTATTAAAACAGATGAATAGACTTAAAAGTTACAAAAATATTTGATGTGCTCATGAATTGATGTGCTGATGTGAAGATTTTATCAATCGATAAACTTGGTCACAAACCATTCAACACTTAAAACCCAAAAACTTCAATCCTATCACCATTTACCTATTACCTATTACCTATTACCTAAATCTACGAAATCGTCAACTCCTCCACCTTCTCCATTTCCTTCACAGCGGCATCCACAAAATAGGAGGCTATCATCGAAATGACGACGTAAGCAAAAAAGAAATACAAGCCAATTAATGTGGAAGCATCGGTTTCCACTCCAGGATTCATGTTTTTAATGGACAAATAAGACAAGAAAACTGCTACCACAAAAACATCTGCCATGGACCATTTCCCAATGGCTTTTACCACCTTTCGAGTAAATTTCCATCTCGACCAATTTCTAAATAATAAAACAATAATGGATAAAGTCATTTTAAGAACTGGAATACCAATCGAAAAGAGCAATATCGCGTAGGCGACCAAGTAATTTTTCGCATCGAATAATATGGTGATTAAATCGACTACACTTTTGTTATTGTAGAAATAATACATCTTCCCGTGAAACTCCTTGGAGATGTCAATTTTCTTATCTGAAATAACACTTTTCACCTCCCCCCATAATTTGTCTACAAAGGGAATGGCATCAAGATGGACTTCGTCTTCTGCATACTGAATAACCTCTTCACCTTCCACATACAAGGGTATGGTTAAATCCTTGCTATAAACTTGAATATCCATCATGGGCGTGTAAATTCCTATTCCCAAAAAAGAAAATGAAACAATCAATAAACCATAACCAATAGCCCATTTGATAGAATGCTTGAAATAAAGAAGGAGACAAAGTAATACAAAGGCAATGGCCACATATACCAATAAAAAAGCTTCTTTGTAGAGATTATCATAATGCACTTTTGCTTGTTGCAAGTGTGCGATCGACTCTTCATTCTTCTTTTTCCATTCCCAATCTTGAACGATCCACTCTTTAGCATTTAACAACCTTTCTTTGAAATCCAAAACAGCCACATATTCTTTCATTTCATGAACAAATGCCTCTTTTTCATCAATGACCACTTGTGTTTTTTGATAGGCGAAAATCAGAAATACCGCAGTACATCCGAAAATAATGGAAAGTAAGATTTGTTTGGTTTTCATGGTCTTTTTGCTTGACGGAACTCCCGAATAGAAGGGAATTAATTTATTCTGATATTGTGTTTTTCAGCAAACTTGATCTGCGCAGCTAATACAAGTTGGGATTTCTCTTCATACTGTTTGATCCACTCAAAATACATTTCATCCGCAATCTTTTGTTTGCCCGACTTCCCAACTTTAATCATCGCTGGAATTTCGTCTTTTAATCCTAAATCAATAAAATCCAATTGATTCAGAACCGCCTTCTTAAAATCCGATCCACCCTCCAATTCTGTTTGAAGATCATTTACGCGATGACGAATGGCAACCAGCTCTACCTGAACTTCAGGAATTTGAGCCGACATGTCGTCCAAGTCTGGTATTTTCAAAAGGGAATCTACCAAAACAAAAGCATGGGCATGACTTAAAGACAATTGATCATTGACCTCAACCGCCTCTACCCTAGCATCATGTTTAGTATTCGGATTTTCTTCTTTAGCCTCTTTCTTGTCAGACTGACCTTTCTTTTCTTCTAATTGAGCTTCTTCACCGCAAGAAAATACAAGAGAAGAAACTAAAAGTGCAACGAAAATGGATCTCATCATAATTTTATCAGTTTACCCGAATAGACCACTTGCCCGAGTTTATCTCGCAGATTGACCACATATAGACCTTCTTCCAATCCAAAAATAGGTACTTGTCCATTCTGCTGATAAAGAAAATCATTTTTCACCATTTTTCCGGACATGTCAAAGATTGAAACCGTGAATTTTCCTTGTCCAACTCCTGTAAACTGAATAAAATCCGTTGAAGGATTCGGATAAAAATTAATCTTATTTTCTTCTTCTTTCTCGACTAAATTCAAATAGAATTCACTTACAGAGAAATTATCAAACCCAGCTTCGGTATAATTCTCATACATGCCCGTATCACTTGTCTCTACAATCAATTGCATGGTTGATGTCGGTGTAAAATAATCTGCTACACGAATCGATCTTTGTTTCCAGGTTTGGTCATTAATTGAGTCGGTATTGAAATCAATCATTTTCACAGTCGTTCCATCAGAAAGAAAAATCTTTAAACTATCATCGGGATTGTAAGGTCCCCACATATTCCAAAACCAAGTATAATAATTCATATGTGGATCCATATAGCCTGATAAATCCATGACAGGAGAAACCAGAACGACATTGCCTTGTTTCACGTCCTTGAAATTGATGTCATTATCTGTAGTATAGCAATAATTATTGCATCCATCTAAAGCTCCATGATCCGGAAAATAGTAGATAATACTGTCCTCCGTCATCCCATTTGGAATCCCTCTTTCCCATAGACCATGCTCGGCATTACCATAAGAAGACCAACCTAAATCAAAAGTAAAATCATCCTCATAGCCTGGAACTAATTCCACATAAAGTGTATCATTAAGCGTATCGAGGCTCACATAATCACAGTGAATCTCATACCCCCATTTAGCCACTTGGAAAGTATAATCGCCTGGATAAATCAATTCGGTGATGGATTCGCCTAAACCATTGGTGGCATCTCGATGCTCCAATATTTCGTAATCAAATAGGATTTTAGCATCGTATATCGGATTTCCTGATGACTGATCCGTCACTTTTACATAAACCGGAAATCTTGGTATTTCAACCAATTGAACATCCTGAATTGTCGTCATTCCAGAAACTAAATTGACTTGTACCGTATCCGGATACCAACCAATTTTCGAAAAGATGACATCGTAAGTTCCAGCAACAGCAACACCTGCTGCATAGCCTCCATTAATATCAGTTAAATCCAACTGATTAACCGTTAAAATATCTACATCTACATTATTTATTGGCTGTGCATTTGCCTGATTACTGACAGTTCCCTCGATAAAAGCCGCATGAACATAGGTCGGGTCCAAAATAAATAATCCCTCTTCAATGTCTGTAGCCAAAATATGACCCGAAGGTAGGTAAGGATAGACTCCCCAGCATCCATCAGTAGAACCTCGATTGTGCGGATTTGTGTCAAAACGACCCACTTCCACTAAATTAGCAGGGTTGGATTTATCGTGAATAGAAACCCCATAAGAGTAGTAAGCGGTAACAATAAAATCTCCAATTGTAAAGCCATTATGCGGCGTGATTCGATCTCCTGGAGAACATTGAATTTTATCTAATAATTGAAAGCTATTGATATTACTGATATCGTAAGAAGCAATATAACCCCCAGAAATTTCATCTAAAACATAAACAATCCCTGCTGAATCCACCCAAATCTGATGTGCGAACTGAGTAGGTGTCATTTCAGATCCCAACTCAACCGGATTCGACTTATCCGAGACATCTACTACTGTGAAAAATCCATCGTATATATGTGCAAAATAAGCCGTATCATTTCGTACAAAGCCATCATGACAATAATAATCATCAAACTCACCAACTTCAACAGGAGCTGTTGGGTCTTGCGTTAAATCCAACATAATGACTCCGCCTTCTCCTCTATCGGCTCCAAAAATGTAGGCAATCCCATTTTCATCAATAAAAATATTGTGAGCAGTTGACCATTCCCCTCCAACTGGACCATTGTAATAGTATACAGGAAGATTAGTACTCACCGGGAGAGGTGTTAAATCTATAATCAGCAATCCGTCTTCTGCTTCTGTTGTGATATAGGCAAAATCATTATAAACTTTGATATCCCTCCAAGTGGAATTTTGTCCTGACTCCCAAAAGACTTCTACCGGATTTGCCGGATCAGTTACATCCACAATTGAAGTCCCCGAAACACAACCGACTATAGCGTATTCAT
>JAUICI010000246.1 GCA_030427935.1 Bacteroidia bacterium
TTGTAACCCGAGTTTTGTTGGTTACGGTCAATTGATTGTATGACCCAATTAGGCAGGCAAAAAAATGGAAAATCAGTATTTCTATCGGGTAATTCGTTGTCCCGAATAATTGAGATCCTTAACAATTACCGCTCCCTGTCATCGAAAGAAGAAATCGAGTTTTTTGGAGAGAGCTTGCGTTTAGGGCCTCAATACGGAAAATCAAGAATTTGGGTAAACCGTTGAATTGAGTAGGGTAGGAGATCAAGAAATTTGAACCTTTCACCGAATAAGAATCTGATCAAATTGAATCGGGTTGTCGAGAATCAAGTTGAAATTTGGGAGATTGAAAACCAACAGATTGAATTGGTCAACTTGAATTTGAGATCGAGCTGAAAAACTGAAATTTAGCCGAATCAAATTGAAGACTGGAGATTAGAAATTTTGATCAATTTGAGAGATTAACTTTCAAGATCAAGAATCAAAACCGTAAATTGAGATCAGATTTCAAGATCAATTTGAGATCATCAGAATTAGGGAATCGGTTCAAAAAGATTGAAAAATCAGTAAAAACGGCCCTTTTGAAGTGTCTAGAATTGGTAAAACGGTCGCTTTTTGAGGTTTACGAAGAAAAAAATGGAAGCGCCCAACAATGGCTACATGCCATGCCGGTAAAAATCTCCGAAAGGAAAAAGAAGATTGAAAACCCGCGCAGGCAGCAAAAGCCAGGCTTCGCCAAGATCGCCTTTTGCTGCCTGCGCTAGCATTTGTGAATTGAGACGAAAATGGTAATTTTAGAGTCCGGTACGTCACGTAGCCGGGCCGTTCTTCGCCATTTTTTAAACAGAATAATTGAGCAAAAGTCGATCTGAAACGAGTTCGGATTCTAATGATTGACCTTCCATTTGAAATCTTCTTAGCATTGACCTTCCAACACTTACGAATATTTCTTCTTCAAATACATTTTCAGGAATTGGTAAATCACATAAATAGTTCCCAGATTTCTTTTTACCGTCAATACTTAGAGCAACTTTAACACCTTTATTTTTGGCTTCTTTAATCTTTTCAAAAAGTTCAGATAATTTAAAGTCCTGAGCACCATATAATATGCTTTGACTATGACTGTAAGGAGGATCACAATAAATAAGGTCGCCTTCCTTAGCCATATCAAAAGCATCTTTGTAGTCTATATTAAGAAAGGTAACATTTCTGAGCCTTAAATTCCATTCTTTAACTCTTTTACTAAATGTTTTGACGGATATAGGGGTATGAACCCCGCATGGAGTACTCATATAACCATCTGATTTTCGGAATCGAATTATTCCACCATAGCATGACCTAGTAAGATAAAGAAAATCTGCCCCATTATGATTAGCATTAAAAGAAGCTTTTATGTCTTCATAAACAGTTTTCTTATCTTCTTTTTCTAATCTATTCCTTCGTACGGCATACCATTCAATTAGTTCATTTGGATTAGACTGTAATTTTTTCCAGATATCCATTAAAGGTTTGAATGCATCTGAGCCAACACCATTTCGAGGTGATACAGTGGCAATGACAGCTCCACTTCCAATAAAAGGTTCATAGAAGGTATTAAATTTAACGGGAAAAAATTTCGCAATTTCACCTGCAAACCTCTGTTTATTTCCTACCCATTTTAATAATTGGGATTTAGGAGGTATATAAGTTGCGAACTTGTTATCTAATGATAGCTGCATGGCTTAAATTTTTATGCAAGATAAAGCAAAGTGTGCTAATATCCTAATATGGTATATCCTGAATTAGGATTTACTTTTGTTAGCAATGGATAAGAGCTTACATAGCAAAGAGCATAAGATACTGCTTAAGACTTTATACAGTTTAAGAGTTGGTGTCGGCATGAGACAAATTGATCTTGCAAGTAAGCTTAATGTTCCTCAATCATTTATCAGCAAAATGGAAAATGGAGAACGAAGAATAGACATAATCGAATTAAAAAAAATTGTCGAAGCTTTAGGTATCTCCCTAACAGAGTTCATCAAGGAATTTGAAAAAAGATTATATGAAGGCGAATCCTAATTTTACTAATCTACCATTAGAGTTTTGGGCTAATATTAAATACCTATCAAATCAAAAGGGGTATAGTGACTCATTACCAAGAGGATTAAAACTAAAGGATAACATAACTGTACCTCCTGAAATAAAGAAGATTAAAGAGTTTTTGGCCAAAAAGAAAACGGCTATTCCTCAAGTGAAAGCCTTTACCTATCAGGAAATAATTGACTTTTTTAAATCGGAATCGTTTAATACTGATTTTGTGATGAAAAAGGATGGGAAGCCTACAGAGATGTGTTTAAAAATGGAATCATACCTTCAATATCGAGCCGATGTGTTAAATAATGAGGTTGAAGGGAATCTGATGGATTTCAGTGTAGCCGAACAAGAATTCAATCGTTTAAAAGAAGCAATCAAGCCAACTATTCCTTTTCCAATGAACAAACAAAAAGGTAATAAGAAGGTTATTGCATATTTTACGTCAATCATCAATATGCTTATTGAACAAGGTCTAAGGGGAACTGATTTTGATCATGACCCAAGAAAGCTGGCGATGTTTACTGAAAACAATTATCCATCTAGAATCTTGTCAAGAACAGTTGATGGAGCTTACCCTAGTATAGTTGATCCAATTGCATTATGGGAAATTAAAGAATACTATTTTACAACCTCATTTGGTAGTAGAGTTGCCGATGGAGTATATGAATCTCTTCTAGATGGAATGGAATTAAAAGAAGTTGAATCTAATCTTGGCAAAAAAGTGGGGCATTATCTTTTTGTTGATGCATATTATACTTGGTGGATTCAAGGGAAATCTTACTTGTGTAGGATGATAGATATGTTGCATATGGGGATAATTACAGAAATTATTATAGGAAAAGAGGTTACTTCAAGATTACCAATTTTAGTAAAAGAATGGGTCAAAAAAAGAAAGCTTAAGCAGTTGGA
This sequence comes from Bacteroidia bacterium, assembly GCA_030427935.1. GTDB lineage: Bacteria > Bacteroidota > Bacteroidia > Flavobacteriales_D > Crocinitomicaceae > JAGQYP01. The sequence goes on from JAUICI010000246.1 coordinate 2,962, forward strand.
TTTTCCATTAGGTATGGCCGCAGAGCCCAAAAAGAAGTATAGAAATTAAGTTGAACAAACGGCGAAGAACACAGTGCAGCCGACAATGCTTCGCTGCGCTACGCACTGCGGCTGCACAACCCGTTAGGCGGCAGCAAATAAAAAATCAAAATCAAATAAAAATGCGAATCTTCATCACAATTCTATCATTTTTGATAATCCATGAAGTTGGATTTTGTCAAAAGAATCAAAAACATCCTAATTCATTCATTCCAATTGAAAAATTCATGAATTTCTTAGGCAATGTATCAGAAGCAGAAGAGACATTACTAAAATATGATTTTGAATTGGTAAAAGTTGAAAATAAAGAAATTAAGGGGGGAACTACAATTAACTTATATCAGTATTGTCTCAATCATACCCTTAATACAGCCACAAATAAATATGAATTCGATTTGTATCGCATATCAGATGATTTGCCCTATATGCTTTATAATACCTCATCATTGAAAAATTTTACTCACTATAAAAAAGCTGTACGTTTAGAATTGGAAAAGCAGTTGGAAGAAATGAAAGCAGAGGAAATAGTGGGTAAAAAAATTACCGCAGAAATCATAGATTTATCGCCATCTAAATATAAATTGGCAGGAACTATTAGTGAGACAAGAATTGAGA
>JAUICI010000247.1 GCA_030427935.1 Bacteroidia bacterium
AAAACATTCGGGCCAAAACCCGCAAATCTTTACGGGCCTCATCACCTCGCGCCGCGTACTCCGCGAGCGCGGCTTCGATCAAGTCGACCTTGCGGTACTCCTGATGCAGACCAACGCCACCCATGCCGACAGCCAATCCCGCACCGACAGCCAAGCCCAAACCAAGCTCACAAAACGGCGCACCCACCCGTGTAGAGAAAGACCTTGATGGTGTTTATGAGCCTTGGAAACAGCTGTGCAGTGGAGCCCTGTACAACACGGGTTGGTGAGCTGACTGAGCGGCCCGGCCCGCACATTACATGCTTGGATGTTGAGCACCATGTCATCCAAAAACTCCCAAAACAATTGTTAAACAGCTCGGAAAAAGCTACATATATTTTACCGATCAAATTTGATCTAATCTAGGCTCCGAGCTATTTTTCAGTTATAAATTTACTTTCCCGGGTTTCTTCACAGTTCCCGGGATTGTTTTTTTTTGGATTTCTGGATGACTGAATCCTTCAACTCCACTTAGGACAGCGCCCTCGAACAATGGGAAATTAAATCAATTCTACATTCTAAATCTTTAATTTTTCATTTTTAATCTTTAATTTACAAAAATGTTTTGTGTCATTTATTCATTTCAAGTCAAAGAGGGTCAGACTGATAAGTTTCTAAGATCCTGGGAGGAACTCACCAAATTAATTTATCAATTCGAAGGTAGTCTTGGTTCTAGAATTCACCGTGCAGGAGAAAGAATCTATATCGCCTATGCCCAATGGCCGGATAAGAAAAGATGGGAGGAATCAGGTGATCAACTTCCTCCTAGTGCAGATCAATGGCGAAAAGAAATGCGTGAATCATGTGAAAAAATCGAGACGATTCACGAATTGGAAATGGTTTCCGACTTGTTAAAAGAAAAAACCTTTTCAAAATAATTGAAATGCCTCAACCCTTCTCCCGATAGCTATCGGGACTTCACCCTTCATTCTTAATTTTTCATTTTTCATTTATAAATCCAGAAGTTCGTTAAATTCTTGGAATGGAGTTTGTACTTTCGCAAAGTATAAAATTAAAATTATGAAGTATTTAATCGCATTATTCTTACTCGGATTTACCCAAATAACTTTTTCTCAAAATGAAGATGAAATCATTCAGAATATTAGAGAAAAATATAAGGATACACGTGCAGCTTACCCCAATTTCTCTAAGGATAAAAGAGAACTCATGAATTTTCAAACCACTGAAGGTGGCGAAGTTACCGCCTGTGCTGACACCTCAGGAATTCGTTTGATCGAAGTCGTTTACATGGGGGAAATGGGAAAGAAAACTTTTGAATATTACTACCACAAAGGCAAACTATACTTCGTATTTGAACAAAACTATACCTACAATGCGCCTATCTACTACGATGAAAAAATGGCCAAAGAAAGTGGTGGAGAAGCTTTTGATCTTAAAAAAGCTACCATTGAAGCCAATCGTTATTATTTCAGCAAAGGCAAGCTTATTCGCTGGCTTGGACCTAGAAAAGAAAAATTAGATGTGAAATCTACCGAGGGGAAGGAAAAATCCAAGGAAGTACTTCAGAATTCAGGTTTGTTTTGGGAAACCATGAATAAGTGATTGGGATAAGTGAGTTTAGATTTTAGTTCCGATAGCTATCGAGATATGACTTTTGACTTTTGATTTTTCTTTTTCAGGCTTACATTTAACACGTAAACACTTTCATAATAAGCAAGTAGGGGATTTATTTTGAATTATATTTTGTATCTTGTGAGCATATAAACTCAACTAAAATGAAAACTGCGCTAAAATTTTGCCTATTTCTCGGGATTTTATTTTCAGTAAACGTTGCTTTGTCAAACGATCAAATTGATCCGGGCAAAAGAAACATGCTTTCCTTTGGTGACAATGAAGATCAGATTGATCAGCAGGTGAAACCAGGAGGTGAGCACAACGGAACAGTCAATGAGTTTAATGAAAAGAAAGCCACTACCTATAAACAAAAAAATGTAGTTACAAAAGAGAGTGTGAACTCCTTTTCTTACATCATTTTGAAAAGCTTACCAGCAGATTTCATGGACGAAAAAAGACAATCCTTCTTTATTCTTCCATTTTCATTTAGTTTGAAGTAAGTTTCCCTATTTATTTTTAAAGCTACCGTTCGAAAGACTTTTTTACCTCGACATTAAGAGAGTCTGAACTTCAATTCATCCATGGTTTTCGCGAAATCCATCCAAATGGAATCAATTTGATTGTGCATTCCTCCAGTAACCAAGCGCTCTCCCGCAACATAAACCTCTTTAATTGAAGTCTGATCCATGCTAAATAGATTCGTAGTTAGCTTTAACTCTGGATTCGACATAAACAATAATGGATGTGCTAGATCTACAACCACAGCATCAAAATCTTCTCCTATTTCAAAGAAGTTCTCTGTATCTCTTCCCATGGCTTTTCTTCCGTTAAAAATCGACTGTTCTAAGGAATAGAAACCACTATTGCCTTGCTCCTGAGAATAGAATGTGTTTCGTTTGTGAGAAATTAATCTTTGACCATAGTCCAGAATCCTCAATTCTTCCATGAATTGTAAACCTATATGTGAATCTGTTCCAATCGACCATCTTCCTCTTTTTGACTGAAATTCTCTTAAAGGAAAAATTCCGTCACCTAAATTTCCCTCTGTACTCGGACATAAAACAACACTTGCTTTTGATTTGGCGATTGAACTGACTTCTGAATCGGTCAAATGTGTCGCATGGACCAAATGATAGTTCTCATTTACATCGAAATTATCCATCAACCACTCTACCGGACGTGCTCCGTAAAATGCCTGACACTCCTCTACTTCTTTCAACTGCTCAGAGATGTGAATATGTAGGGGTAATTCGCTTTCTTTCGTTTTTAAAACGTTTTGAAGACTCTTTTCGTCGACCGCTCTTAAACTATGAATCCCTTTAACTACTTTGGCTTTGGAATATTTCTCAGCCGATTTCCTCGAAGATTCCACCAATTCAAGGTATTTGTCTGAATCCGGACTTAAAAACCTTTTCTGGCCTTCGGTAACCTCTTTTCCAAAACCTCCTTTTTGATAGAAAATAGGAATCAAAGTGATTTTCATTCCTACTTTTTGTGCTGCGGCCATTAATCGCTCCCCCATTTCAGACAAATTTGAATAGGCTTGTCCATTTTTATCATGATGCAAATAATGAAACTCAGCGACTTCCGTATATCCAAACCTCAACATTTCGGAATACAACATAGTAGCAACTGACTCCAATTGTTCAGGTGAAATTTGAAGTGCAATTTTATACATGGAATCTCTCCAGGACCAAAAATCATCCGGTTCGTTCACTGTGGAATGAATCTCTGCCATTCCAGCCATTGCATATTGAAAACAGTGAGAATGTGCATTTTGAAATCCGGGTAAAACTAGTCCCTTGATCACATCATAGTCCCCATTGAATTCCTTTTGGATCCCTATGATTTTCCCATCTTTTCCTATTTCAACAAAAACATCTTTGCGAACACGGTCCTTTTGAACCAAATAATCAATCTTATAAACCTTCACGAATCTATTTTTTTATCGTATTGATGATATTTTCAAACATGGCTTGCAGAACTTCTCGAATCTTTT
>JAUICI010000248.1 GCA_030427935.1 Bacteroidia bacterium
CCCTTCAATTAGAATGTAAAATCGAAAAGAATGGTAGTTCTGGCTCTGATCTGAGACTTCCGTTGTCTTAGACCATGTGTAGTAAATTGGTGCCCCACGAAGCAGAAACAAAGAATCCTTTAATAACTCAGTATAGGGATCTTGGTGTAATTTGTTTGATATATTTTTTACCATACCCAAAAAATTCACACTTGGATCATCCTTTGTAAACGAGCTTTCAGACATGGAAATGATTTTCCAATCATAATTCCCTCCTTCAATTTGAAATATTTTAAGATCTCTAACATTTCTTTGTTGCATTTCTTTGGGTGTTTTTATCTTAAAACCCTTTGAAAGCTCGGTAAATTCCCAAGAATCGATCTGAGAAAAAACAGAGCTTAGAAAAAAACAAGTGAGAAAGAAAGAAATGTGTTTCATTAAATTCTATTTTTATGCAAAGTTTTAAAATTAAAAGATAGATAAACATGAAAACCATTACACAACTAACAGTTATCTCGATTCTCTTGTTGATTACTTCCAATTTACATGCCCAAAAGAAGAATGTACTTGATTATTATAAGATGACGGAAGTGGCAAAAGAATATAAAATCACCAAAAAAGGTGACAAATACCAAACTCAAGGAATTACAGAAGAACCCTTTGATGTTGTAGTAGATTTTAAAAACGGTTATATCGAAATAAAAGACGAAGGAACAGGCGGAGGAACCTTATTCTATCAGATTGTTCTTTTTAGAAAAGCGGATGGTTCTGCTCTTATTGCCGTATCCAAGCAAAATTTTGATGGTGTTATGATTGGCTCTGAAGTTGATTTTTTTCAAGAAAGAGGAACTAATTTAGTATCGGTGAAATCAAAGTATTATCCAGGTGATAAGTTTTTTATGGACAACTTCCCTGAAGAATTGACTGCTGATGAAAAAAAGATTTTCCCAGAATTTGTAGAATCCGTATTTGATTTACCACAGAATGGCTTGGCAATTTCAATTATGTATGCTGCCAACCGACATGTTGAAAAAGAAGATAAAGTGATGTACAATTTACAGCAAAAGCTTGTAAAAAACGGTCCAATTTTCCTCAAGTGGAAATATAATAAGGCTAAAGATCAATTTGAAATTGTAAATCCTTAAGACTATATTTAAATCATAAAATTGAAAAGGTGGCTATTAAAAAAATCACATACGAAACAATAGACAATATTGATTACCAAAGTCGATTAAGTAAATTGTTATTTGGGACGCAAAACCCTCCGTTGATTACAAAAATTGCTTTCTATTATGGAATCGTTGGGTGGTTCTATTTTTTCATTTGGTATTTGGCCGCCTTTCTTTCTATTGCTTTTATTGATACGATTGAGCATCCGGAACAAATCAAAGCTAATTTCAATAAAATTGGTCTAGATTATGGACTGGACAACTTTCAAACTACTTTTAGCAATACTTTAATGATGACCTTAATTTGCTTGGGAGTTGTTTTGGTTTCTCTTTTTCTGATCTATAGGAGAAAAGTAATTGGTTATTATCTCTATCTAGCGGGCTGGATTGTTAGTATTCTAATAGCCGTATTCATGTTAGGTTTTAAATTCTATTGGAATGAGGTGACTCACTTAGATAAAGCGATCATGCTTACACTCATCGCTCCTTATTTTGTTTTCATGTACATGCTGAAAAAGACTAAGGAAAGACAGCGAGCGAATTAAACTCCTTGATTATTTGCTTTGAATTTGTTGAAACCAACATTCAAAATCAATCAAAAGCTTCTGTAACCACGTAATAGCGTGGATCATCAACATCCCTTTTGATGTATTTATCAAAGTCTGGATTCACTTTGTTTAGCAATCGAATACAGTCGGGAGATAAGTGGGTCAATTTCACATTCTTTCCAGCTTCATTGTACTTTTCTACCAATTTTACAAGAGCTTCTACACCTGAATGATCTTGGACTTTCGATTCTATGAAATCAATCTCCACATTTTCTGGGTCATTTTTCGGATCGAATTTCTGCATGAACACCTGCACAGAGCCGAAAAATAATACTCCCCAAATATTATACACTTTCGTGCCATCTTCTTTGATTGTTTTTCTCGCACGAATTCGAATCGCATTTTCCCAAGAGAAAACCAATGCTGAAATAATAACCCCTGTAATAACAGCAATAGCAAGATCAAAAACTACGGTTAAAGCGGAAACAGCAATCAATACAAAAGCATCCGATAAAGGTATTTTTCTAAGGATTTTAAAACTCGACCAAGCAAAGGTTCCGATTACAACCATGAACATCACCCCTACTAATGCGGCAATTGGAATTTGTTCGATAACGGAGGCTCCAAATAAAATAAAGCTCAACAAAGCAAGAGCAGCTACAAGACCAGAAAGTCGACCTCTACCACCAGAATTTACATTAATGATGGATTGTCCGATCATGGCACAACCTCCCATTCCACCAAAGAATCCATTTACAATATTTGCTCCTCCTTGAGCTACACACTCACGATTTGCCGAACCTCTGGTGTCTGTCAATTCATCTACTAAAGTCAAAGTCATTAGCGACTCAATCAATCCAATTGCTGCTAAAATGGAAGCATAAGGAAGCATAAACTTGACGGCTTCCCAATTGAAATCGATTAGCGGAACATTAAAAACAGGGAGGCCAGCTTCAATCCCATCTCCTCCACCATTCTGAATAAAGCTGGCCACCGTTTCTGTTTCTATCCCTCCATAAATAACAACCAATGAAACCACTAAAATCCCAGCTAATGCGGCAGGAAACTTCGTTGTGACCCTTGGTAAAAATATCATGATTGCCATGGTTAAAGCGACCAGTCCAAGCATGATCATCAATTCTTGACCAAGCATGTATTCGCCATCAACCTTAAACATGTCTAATTGACTCTTGAATATTACGATTGCTAATCCATTTACAAAGCCCATCATCACTGGCTGTGGAATCATTCTAACAAACTTCCCTAACCTTAAAACCCCGGCAGAAACTTGAATCAAACCTGCAAAAATCAAAGTCGCAAACAAAAATTGCAATCCTGCTCCTTCACCACCTAAAGCTTCTCCTTCTTTTACCAAGTGAACCATAACTACAGCCATTGCTCCAGTAGCTCCTGAGATCATTCCTGGCCTACCTCCAAAAATAGATGTAATTAAGCCCATCATGAAAGCGCCATAAAGTCCTACAATCGGAGAAATCCCAGCAATAAAAGCGAATGCAACTGCTTCAGGAACCAAAGCCAATGCAACGGTTAAACCAGACATTAAATCTTGAGGAATACTCCCGTTTTTGCGATCTACGAGAGCAAATTTTGACAGTAAAGTTTTGTAAAGCATCCGATTACTTGTATAAAATTCGGCGCGAAGGTAACCAGAAGATTCGGATTAGGAACTTATTTTTCGACTAAGCCCAATTTTCATTCAATAAATTGATGAAATTCTGGGCATTAACATTGGAATACTGCTTTGATTTGTAGGAACCTACCCAAGAAACCCCTTGAATGGCATTGGTAAGTAATACTTCGTCTGCAGCTAGAAGATGTGAAGGCATGATGCTAGTCTTAAACACAGTCATTTTCGTGTCTTCTGCT
>JAUICI010000249.1 GCA_030427935.1 Bacteroidia bacterium
ATCATCATATGGGACTTGGATGCTTGTGTAATCATAGGTCACCTCATATCTTACTTGATTCTTTCCTATCATGTCCAATGGTAAAAATTTATACTCCAACTCTCCATTTGAGTTCGTATATCCTTCAAATATTATTTCCGACCGATAGGGCAGATCTTCAAAGCCAAAAACTAAATTTTTTTTATGGTAGTTTTCATGAATCGTAACTTTAACCCCTTGAATCCTAAAGTCTGTTGAAGGATTTAAAGCTCTAAATAAGATTGTTTGCTCATTCTCAACATGTTTTTTGCAGGAAACAAAAACAAATAGGAAAGTGATAAATAGGTATTTCATAATACTAAAATAGAACACCTAGCACTAAAAAACTTACGGAAAATCGCAAAGATTGAAAATTCATCGTCCCATTCAATCCCCATCATCAATCGACAGTTCAATCACAAAAACCTCTTAATATCCACCTCATCATGAAGCTCCTTCCCATCCATCAAATAATCCACAAACTCTTTACTCAACAATGGAGCAAGTAAATAGCCTTTGGTGCCAAGTCCATTGAAAATATGGTAGTTTGGATGATCCGGATGAGTGCCTATGAGTGGACGTCGGTCTACAACTGTTGGTCGGACTCCCGCGGCTTGGTCGATGACTTCAATATGTTCTTTAGTCAGAAAGGAAAGGTTTTGCAAGATGGTGTTTTTTCCTTCTTCTGTAGTGTCTGTGGTATCGGTATGCCAAACATAAGTGGAGCCTACTTTGAATTTATTTTCTCCCAAAGGCAGAATAAAACACTTGCGATTTACCGATTCGTCTTCAGGAATTGCTTTGGATTCAATAGTCAAAGTTTCTCCTTTGGTTTGATTTAAGGGAAGTTGTCCAAACCATGGATTATCAACTCCGAGATAGCCTTCACAAAAGATGATATGATCGTATTTCACTCCTTTATAGCTTGTTTCTTCAAGTAAGCTGGGATCAAAAGCCTCCTGGATTAAGTTTCCATTTTCCGAAATCCATTGTTTCATCGCATTCAGGAAAATCGGTGTGTCGACATAAGCAGCCTGCTTCAATCGTCCCGAACCAAAATCATTGAGTACTTGATCGTAATTCTCGTCCTCGGGAGTCACTTTATACATATAGGCTTCGAAATCTTCTCTTTCCTGTTTTTTCAGCCAAAGATCCCGTTCTTGTTCGCTCGAAAACATCCTTCTGATCTGAATGGGATGAAAGAATTTTGAGTCGGTCCAATTTTCCAATTCCCTATAAAAAGTATGCAAATAGGGCATGAATTCATCCACACGCCAGCCTTTAGTCATTCGCCGAAAAACAAGAGGATTAATCATCCCAGCCGCAATAAGCGAACTGTGATTCACCCCATTATCCATCAAAGTAACCGACGCATTTTTTTTAATCAAATGACTCGCAACGGAAATACCGGACAATCCCGCTCCAATAATCAAAAAATGTGGTTGCTGACTCATAAAGCGAAGTTAAGAACAGTTCTAGTATTTTTAAGAAGAAATCTTTGCTTTCTTTATGGACTCATTGGCATCATGAAACATAAAAAAGGTGAGACTATGAAATCTCACCTTTCTATTTTTATATGCGAATTCGTATTAAATCCTCTATTGTCTCATCAAGACTCTTTTGGCTTCGGCCTCTAAATCTCGATAAGGTTTACCTTCGACAGTAACACCAACGAAGTCTATTTTACCATTTCTAAACTCACTTTCTTTAGGATATAATTGACTTACGGGGTCACCGCTATCATAACCGATGCACAGGCCGTCACCAGAAAGTGTAAATTTGGCTGGCTGTGTTTTCATAGGTCCTTCAGCAACTACTTTCTCGTCAATATACAACTTCATTGTCCCGACCGAAGATCCATATTCTCCTTTATCTTCTCGAATAAACTCCATTCCTAAGGTATGCTTTCCGCTTGGAACTTTAATCGAAGAAACAAAGGATTGTTCTGGGCTAATTCCAAGGAAGTTGTAGGTATAATAAAGTTTACCTCCTTTAATGAATAAGGAATGCCCACCAAATCTAGAACCATGAGCAAAAATAACTCCTGAAGAAGAAGCGTTTACTTCTACATTGGCAAGAATTTTAAAGGATCTTCCTCTAACATTTACAGCGACTCCTTCAGGCACTGGCGCCGTATTCGGATAATAAATATAACGATCTCTTTTTGGTTCTTGAGATGGTCGGTCTATAGTTAAAATCTCAGCTGCACTTCGGTCATCAAGTGGTAGAACATTATTTTTCTCGGCTTCTTCAAACCAAGCGTCAATAAGTTCTTGCAGTTTTTCTGGATGTTTGTCAGCTAAATTAACGGCTTCAGACCTATCCTCATCTACGTGATAAAGCTCCCAATCGTCTTTATCAAAATTTCCTTTTCCAGATAAAGGAGCATGGATTGCGGCGGCTTTCCAACCATCTTTCCAAATTCCTCTAGAACCTAACATGGAATAATATTGAACTTTCTTTTTCGTAGGTGCATTTGGCTCTGCATCAAATGTGTATGCCATGGATACTCCTGATAATGGAACTTGCTTTACACCATTGTAAGTGTCTGGCATTTCTAAGCCACACAATTCAAGAAGCGTTGGCACGATATCTACTGAGTGGTGATATTGATGTCTGATTTCTCCTTTTGCTTTTATTCCTTTTGGCCAAGAAATCACAAGAGGATCGTTGGTTCCACCTGCATATTGAGAATACCTTTTAAACATTTTGAATGGAGCAGAGAATGCAGCAGCCCACCCTGTTGGGAAGTGATTGTATGTGTCAGGACCACCTAATTTATCCAAATACTTCATATTCTCTTCTAACTCATCTGGATAACCATTGAAAAATTTGTTTTCATTAACAGATCCATTTGGAGTTCCTTCTCCAGAAGCCCCATTGTCAGCCGCATAAATTATGATCGTGTTTTCTAATTGTCCACTCTCTTCAAGATAGTCCACAATTCTACCTACCTGAGCATCTGTATATTCTGAAAACCCAGCGTAAACTTCGGCCATTCGAGCAAATAGTTTTTTCTCATCGTCATTTAAAGAATCCCATGGTCTTACATTGTCGATGGCAGCTGCCATATCCTCTCTCATCGGGTTCATTGGTGTATTTTGAGTTCCCTCAGGTAAAATTCCTTTTTTGATCATTCTTTCTACAACCCATTTTCTATAAGCATCATAGCCATCATCAAATTTACCCTTGTATTTTGCAATGTAATCTTTAGGCGCATGATGTGGCGCATGATTCGCTCCAGGGTTGAACCACAAATACCAAGGTTTTGAAGGGTTAGTTGCTTGTTGATCTCTCAACATTCTCAATGCATTGTCAGCAAGGTCTTTAGATAAATGGTAACCATCTTCTGGTCCATATTCTTGTTCTATAAAGTGATTGTCTTCAATCAAATCAGGATACCAGTTGTTTGTTTCTCCACCGATAAAACCATAAAAACGATCCCATCCCATCTGGAGTGGCCATTGCTTTTTACTTCCTCCTGAAGCAACATCTTGTTCTGGAGGAAGTAAAAAGCAATGGCCACTCCAGATGGGATGGGATCGTTTTTATGGAG
>JAUICI010000250.1 GCA_030427935.1 Bacteroidia bacterium
AAATTGACTTGATACATCTCCATCAATCGAATCAATTCGGCTCGATAGCCGTTTTCATCTTTTCCTTTTCCTGATTTAGCCATTTCGATTGCATGGTCTAAATTCGACTGACCTTTGAACTTGGATTTTCTCAATATCATTCCAAATTCAACTACTGCAAGAGCAAATTTGAAATCTTCGGATACTTCTTCTTTTGGATTGTAAACTACAGGAACTTCGAATCCTTGGGATTTGTTTTCATCTGGTTTTTTGTATCGAAGTTTTACTGTAAGCAATTCATTCTCCATCCCTTCTTTGATGCTCGAATTTTGATAGCGTAAGCCATTATTGAATTCTTCATCTTCGGTTTTCATAACGAGTTCGTAGATGGCTGTAACGGTATGACCAGCCCCCAATTCTCCAGCGTCTTTAGTGTCGTCCAGAAAATCTTCTTTTTTCAGCATGCGATTGTCGTAACCAATTAATCGATAAGATTTCACATGAGTTGGATTGAATTCCACTTGGATTTTTACGTCTTTTGCAATGGTGTGAATCGTTGAGGTAAAATCTTCTTGAAATACTTTTTTGGCTTCCAAGAGATTATCGATATAGTAATAATTACCATTTCCTTTGTCTGCCAAGGTTTCCATGTATTGATCCTGTAAATTACCCATTCCAAATCCACAAACAGTTAGGAAAACTCCGGAAGCTCTTTTCTTTTCAATGAGCTTTTCCAGTCCTGAATTGGATGAAACTCCAACATTGAAATCACCGTCCGTACACAGAATGATTCGGTTGTTTCCATTTTTCATGAAATGTTTTTCAGCCAAATCATAAGCTTGGCGAATGCCGCCTTCTCCATTTGTGCTTCCTCCACTTGCTAATCCGTCAATGGCCGCATAGATTTTATCAATCTGATTACATGAGGTGGGTTTCAATGGAGTTGCTGTATAGCCAGCATAAGTTACGATGGATACTTTATCTTTTTCCGAAAGACTCTTCACCAACATTTTCATAGATTTTTTGACATAACCCAATTTATGCTCCGAACTCATCGATCCGGAGACATCTAATAGGAAAACAAGATTGTTTTTTGGAGCCTTTTTGTTTTCAAAAGTCTTTCCTTTCAGACCAATTTTGACAATTTTATTCTTACTCCATGGCGCATCGCTGATTTCTGTGTGTACCGCAAAAGGTTTGTCATCTGTGGGCGGAGCATATTTATATTTAAAATAATTGATCATTTCCTCAATTCGAACCGCTTCAGCTGGGGGTTTTGTTCCATCATTAATGTGTTTTCTGATAATGGCATAAGAAGCATTATCTACATCAATTGAAAATGTTGAAAGCGCCTCGTTGACCACTTTGATGAAATCATTTTCGGTGAATTCTGAATATTTATTGCGATTGGTTTTTGTGACTTTGGAATTCCCACCTCCAATTAATTGTTTTTTAGGATTACTTTTTTTCCCTCTTCTTTTAACTCCTGGGACAGTAGCAGAATAACTGACAGCATCATAATTGGCATTTTTACTCATCTTTTTTAGAGAAACTTTGCTGAGACTTTTGGAACGGGTAACCTTAGTTTGAATCTCCACACATTCCAAAAGTTGATATTCCGGTTGTACTTGATGATTTAATACGGTTATTCGACCAGGGTTGATGGTTACATTTTTATATCTATGGTTTTGATAACCAACAAATCGAAATTCAACATCATAACTTCCCGGTGCGATATTCGAAATCGAATAGGTTCCATTGATATCCGATAGGGCTCCTAAATAAACGGTGGAATCAGCTTTATAAATAATGATACTAATTCCAATCATTTCTTCTCCCGTTTCCGCATCGCTTACTTTTCCTCTAAGTGTACCATCACTTAGCTGTCCGATTGCAAGACCAAATAAACTCATTGCTGCGATCAATAATACTGCTCTCATAATTCAAGTTTTTATTTGAATGATGAACCGTAATTTTGATTTCCACAAAAAGATTTGATTCTTAATGATTTGGTAACATTGGATTAGTTCGGAATGATCAATTCGAAATGCGCAATTAAATTATTCTCGCATTACGCATTACGCATTACGCATTACGCATTACGCATTACGCATTACGCATTACGCATTACGCATTACGCATTACGCATTACGCATTACGCATTATTTATTCAACGTAGCTTCAGCGAAGTTGAACGCATTACGAATTACGTAAAGCTTCCAGGGCTTCCGATACATGCTTGTTTACTGCAGTCTGAGAATTGAAAACTTTAATAATTTTTCCTGATTGATCCACGATATAGGTAACTCTTCCAGGAATTAATCCAAGTAAATTAGTTGGAACTCCAAACTGCTTTCTGACTAGATTGCCTTTATCAGCCAATAATTGAAAGGGTAAATTATGCTTTTGCTGAAATTGTTTATGTTTTTCAACCGAATCTCCAGAAATCCCAAAAACTTCACATCCAATATCCGTAAATGCTTCATAGGAATCTCTGAATGAACAGGCCTCTTTCGTGCAACCCGGAGTATCATCTTTTGGATAAAAGTAAATCACCATGGGTTTTCCGATTCTCTCCTTAATCTTTACGAGTTTCCCATCCTGATTTTCTAATTCAAATGATGGTATTTGATCACCCTCTCTCAATTTTGCCATAATTAATTTTAAATTACGAATTACGAATTACGAATTACGAATTACGAATTACGAATTTCCTTCATATTGTCCACCATGATCTTCGAAGATAATACACTCAATGGAATCCCACCTCCTGGGTGAACACTACCTCCTGAAAAATACAATCCTCTAATATCCTTACTAAAATTTGCATGTCGGAAAAAAGCACTCATTTTGGCATTGGAACTTGTTCCATAAATCGAACCTTGATAGGAATTCGTTCTTTCTTTAATCTTTGGTGGATTTAAGAAGGTTTTAGTTTCAATATATTGTTCAATGTCCACTCCTAATTGTGCAGAAACCTTATCGACCATAACTCTGAACGCTTTATCAGTTTGCTCATCCCAATCTTGGGAGCCGTCATTGGCCGGAGCATTCATCATCAAAAACCAATTTTCGCATCCTTCCGGTGCATCAGACTTATTATATTTTGATGTTATGTTGATATAAACTGAGGGGTCTTGGTAAACACGTTTTTTATTGAAAATATGATCAAATTCTTCTTCCATATTATCTGAGAAGAAAAAGTTGTGCAGTCCCAGTTCTTTGAATTCTCGGTTGATTCCCAAATAAAAAATAATTCCCGACGAAGATCTTTCTTGAGCAGCTGCTTTACTTTTCAAACCTTGGTTTTTCAGTAGTTCATTGTAAGTAAAATAGACATCAGAATTACTCACAACAACTTCCGCATCGTACTTTTCTTCTCCTATGCGGACTCCTTTTACCTTTTTATTTTCAACTAGAATTTCATCTACTTTAGCTCCTGTATGAAATTCAACGCCTAAATCTTTCGCTAATTTGATCACACTATTCGTAATTCCAATCATCGATCCTTTCGGAAAAAAGGTGCCAATTCTGGATTCCAAATGAGAGATCATGTTCAAAACCCCTGGTGCCATGAAAGGAT
>JAUICI010000049.1 GCA_030427935.1 Bacteroidia bacterium
ACAAATGAAGGGTAAGATAATTTCCCATCTAATAAGGCATAAGCCAATTGATGGATGCCATTTTTTCCTGCCTGAACAAACTTGTAAGTTTTATCCTTGTATTTGATATCACCTTTTTGCTCTGCATCCATTTTCACACTGTAAAAATGCTCGTTCATATAAGAAACCACTTCACCTTCTTTAAAAGTTGTAGCGTCCATTTTTTTACACCAACCACACCAATCTGTATAAAGATCGATGAAAATGAAACGTTTAGATGACTTATTTTTTTCTATGGCTTTCTCGAAGCTTAACCAATCAATCTCTCCCGCAGGAGTGGGTTCAGCTGTTGGATTACCAAAACTTAAAAAAGAAAAAATCAAAATTGAATTTAAGAGTCCTATCATAATGTATTGCTTTAAAATTAGAACGACTTTTTCAGCACGCTCTTACTTAAAAGACTTGATTTTTGCTTATAAGTTGCTCTGTACAAAAGTTAAAATTTTGTTAAAGAGATGTGCTCGAGCTCCTCCTCCATAAATTCCATGATTTCGATTTGGGTAAATGAATAGGTCAAATTCTTTTCCTGCTTTTACCAATCTATTCACCATCTCCATCGTATTTTGAACATGTACATTATCATCAAAATCTCCATGAACCAAGAGGTATTTCCCTTTCAGTTTGTCTACATGGTTAATCGGTGAATTGTCTTCATAACCATTGTTATTTTCCTTTGGAGTTCTCATGAATCGCTCCGTATAGATATTGTCATAATACTTCCAGTTCGTTACGGGAGCTACCGCAATGGCCATTTTAAATACGTCGGCGCCTTTTGTAATTGCCAGGGACGACATATAACCACCATAACTCCATCCCATGATTCCGATTCTTTCTGAATCCACCCAGGATTCTTTTCCTAGATTTTTAGCAACTGCGATCACATCTTCGGTTTCTAGTTTTCCCAATTGTAAATAGGTCGACTTTTTGAATTTAGCACCTCTGTACATGGTTCCTCTTGGGTCAACGGATACCACGATAAAACCTTCCTGAGCTAAAAGTTGATGAAACATGTGATTGCTTCCTCCCCATTCGTCTAATACGGTATTATGACCTGGACCGCAATACACATTAAAATAAACCGGGTATTTTTTGTTCGGATCGAAGTTTTTTGGTTTCAATATCCAACCATTCAGTTTACCTGCGGCTCCATCAAATTCAATGAATTCTTTCTTAGGAAGATCATAGGTGCTCAGAATTTTTTTCAGTCTTTCATTGGTTTCGAGCTGACTAATTTCCTTTCCTTTACTGTCGTGTAAAGTGATTAGAGATGGCGTATTTATGTTCGAGTAGTAATTGATGAAATAGCGCATTCCGTTTGAAAAATCCGCGTCGTTATGACCTTTGTTCTTTGAAAGTTTCGTCTTTTTTGCACCATCCATGCTAATCGAATAGACTGCCGAATACATCGGACCTTCTTCGGCAGATGTGTAATAAATGAGTCCTTTCTTTTCATCAATTCCCTTAAATTCAATTACATCCCATTCGCCTTTTGTAATTTGAGTCGCTTTACCGTCAAATCCAATTTTGTAGATGTGGTTGAAACCGTCCTGCTCAGATGTTCGGATAAAACCTGAATCATCTGAAAGGAAGATCAGATTGTCATCAATTTCAACATAAGTTTCAGAAACTTCCGTGTAGATCGGATTTACTTTAATCGCATCATATTTCTCCGGGAAAAACTGAATCAGATTGTATTCCAATTTGGATTGATGACGATTCATGGTCAGAGCAATTAATTTGTTGGGATCCTTTGTCCACTTAATTCTTGGGATGTATTCATAATTGGTCAGCTGAGAATTCTTCTTTTCACCTGTTTCACAATTAAAAATGAATATCTGAACTCTTGAGTTTTTCTCTCCAGCCTTTGGGTATTTGAACTTATAATCATTTGGATAGAGGTCTTGGTAATAAAACATGGTGAATTCTTTCACATTGGATTCGTCAAATCTGTAATAGGCGATTCGTTTTGAATCTGAGGACCAGTAAAACCCTTTCGTAATCGCAAATTCTTCCTCATATACCCAGTCTGTTGTACCGTTAATGATGGCGTTTTTTCGTCCATCTTTTGTTACGATAAGTTCTTTTCCGGAAGTCAAATCTTTATAAAAGATATTGTTGTCTCTCACAAAAGCGACTTTTGTTCCATCTGGAGAAAACTCAGCTAATTGTTCTGGAGAAGGGTGTTTGGATAACTCCTCAAGCTTTTTAGTCTTCGTATCGTAGATATAATATTTTGCGGTAAATGATCTTCTGTAGATGGACTGAATATCTGTTGCTAAAAGTAACTTTGTTTCATCTGCATTGAAGAAATAGTCCTCTACAGTAATCTTCTTTCCATTAAAAGTGGCGGTTGCTCCATCAAAAATTGTGGCAACGGCAGTTTCTGATTTTTTAAAAGAATATTTATTGATCTGATTTTTTTCCAAGCGGGTAAAATAATTACCATCACTCATGCTTCGGAAAGACTCTATCCGATTCGAAGTAAATTTATAATTCTTCCAGATTTGATCAACAGTAAGCTGATTCTGAGCTACTAGGGTTTTTCCAAGAAATGTTAGGCAAAGTGCCAAAGCAATAAATCTCATAATATCATTGAATTTTTTCGTGCTTTAAATATAGAATAAATAGTGAGAAGTATTAAAGGTAGAGTGGTGAATGGTGGAGTAAAAGGTATAAGTGGATTTCTCTGGCGACCTTTGCGAGAACTCTGCGACTCTGCGTTTAAAATTAAGAGTTATTTGGTGGAGAGGTTTAGGGGGGGATGGTGGAGTAAAAGGGAAAAAGTAAAAAGTAAAAGGTATAAGTGGATTTCTCTGGCGACCTTTGCGAGAACTCTGCGACTCTGCGTTTAAAATTAAGAGTTGTTTGGTAGAGAGGTTAAGGGGTGAATGGTATTTTCACTCATGGTGATAGGGTTCCCCTTTGATTATGCTGAATGCTCGGTATACTTGTTCTAAAAAGATCATTCGGATCATTTGGTGAGAGAATGTCATTTTCGATAAGGATAATTTTGAATGCGGAAGTGCATAAATACGCTCATCAAAACCATAGGGTCCGCCAATAAGAAAGCAGAGAGTTTTGGTGCCTGAATTCATTTTATTTTGAAAGAATCGAGCAAATTCCATGGAAGAATAGTGTTTTCCCTTATCATCCAATAAAATCAACTGATCCGAGGATTCGATCTTTTTTAAAAGTTGATCTGCTTCTTTGAATTTTATCTCTTTTTCAGACAGTTTATTTGCGTTTTTGATGTCCGGCAGTTCAACGACTTCCAATTTGATATAATGTTTCAGTCGATTGAAGTATTCCTTTTCCCCTTCAGTTAGAAAGGATTTCCCTGTTTTGCCGGTATAAATCAGTTTGAGTTTCATTTTTCTGGATATTTGGACTGCTGGATTTCTGGATATTTGGATCTGATTTTATTCAAATTTAGGGTTTTACTACTAATTAAATCTGGAGCTTCCAATCTTTCGACTTTCCGTTTGCTTTCTTCCAGAGCTCAAAGCTATTAAAGAACCAAGAAATAGTTAGGGTTGACTGGCCGCAATGTGAAAATTAAATGGATTTCTTGTCTTGGATTTGCGGCCAAATAAATTCAATCATTGTTTCACGGTCACTGAGCAATAGTGAGCGAAACGAAGTGGAGTCGAACTATAGTCGAAGTGTTATTGGTTCAAAATTCAAAACGTCTCATAATCTGATTCAGTTATTTCATAAAAAGTATTCGCCTTGCATTCAATCATGTCCTGAATTAATAACATTTCGGGGTATTGTTTGGCCTCAACTTCATGTTCCAGAACATTTTTTCCAATTCTTTGTTTTTCAATGAATTGATTGTCTGAAATAATCTTGTAGACCGAATTCCCAATCGAATTCTTTCTGAATAATGGATAATCCATGTAATTTTGTTTGTTGACACAAAGATATGGAAGAAGAATATCACAAAAAAGCCATCGCTGAAATCGATAAAGGAGATTTTAAACAAGGCTTGATTTACATCGAAAAAGCCTTAGAAATATCACCTTATGATCCGACATTTCTTACGGAAAGAGGAACACTTTATCTGCATTTGAACGAGAAAGAAAATTGTTTAAAAGATATGGATACTGTGGTGAATCTCGAGCCCAAAAATGGTTATAGGTATTCCTGTAGAGCTTATGCCAGGTCTTGGTTTAAGGATATTGATGGTGCAATTTCGGATTATGAAGTTGCCGTTCAATTAGATCCAGAGGATGCCATTGCCTATAATAATTTAGGTTTGCTTCTTGAGAGGAAAGGGGCCATGGAAAGAGCTAAGAAAAACTTTGATCAGGCCGATAAGATTAGCAAGGATAATGAGGATTATAAAGATTTTTTCGATTCCAGATCAGAAGAAGATAAGAAAGAGAGAGAAGAGCAGTTTCGCGAAGAGGCGAGGGCTTCAGAAAGAAAAGCGGTCAACCCAGCTTTCATAGAAGAAAAGAGAACTAGAGGTCAGATAGCAAAAGATATTTTCACCAAGAAAAGTACTTTTAAAGAGTTCATAGGATTCATCAAAAATGGATTTAAACTAAAAGAAGATGACAAAAGCGGAAAAGGTTAAATACTGTATAGATGAATTGGAGAAATTGTATCCTCATGTCGAAGCACCCTTAGATCATACAGACGCTTATACTTTATTAATTGCCGTTTTATTGTCTGCTCAATGCACAGATGAACGCGTAAATAAAATCACTCCAGGCTTATTTAAGGAAGCGGACAATCCTTTTGAAATGAAGGAAATGGAAGTGGATCAGATTCGAGAGATCATCAAGCCTTGTGGACTTTCGCCCAGAAAATCAAAAGCGATTTGGGAGTTGTCTCATATTTTGATTGATCAACACGGTGGAGAAGTTCCGAATGACATGGAAGCACTTGAAGCCTTACCGGGTGTGGGACATAAAACGGCTTCTGTGGTTATGGCTCAAGCATTTGACGTTCCTTCATTTCCTGTGGATACGCATATTCATCGTTTAATGTATCGATGGGGTTTTTCCAATGGGAAGAATGTGGAACAAACCGAAAAAGATGCGAAGCGATTATTTCCAAAAGAACTGTGGAATAAATTACACCTACAAATCATATTTTATGGTCGTGAATATTCACCTGCGCGAGGGTGGAGTCTGGAAACTGATTTCATCACCAGGGAAATAGGAAGGAAAGGATTGGACAAGAACGGCAAGTAAGAAAATTAGAATTGAAGTCCTTTCAGTTTTTCATTGAGTTCGCGAGCAAATTTATAAGCACCTTTTTCGTTTAAGTGATCGCAATTGAAGAAATCTTCTTTGGAAAAGTTGTTTTCAAAAGCGTAGTCCCAAAAAGGGATGGCATTGGATTCCGCTATTTCTTGCACCTTATTTTGATATTCTAAAATTCGTTTTTGATCGAAAAGTTTATTGTATTCAGAATAAGTAGGGCAAGAAAACAAAATTGGTTGAATCCCTTTTTCTTGAAGTATGCTGATTAAATCTTTCAGGTCGTCCTCTACAAGTCTCTTTTCCGTGGCACTCGTTTTTTTCTGAAAATGCGAAGCTCGAGCTTGGAAACTTTCCTTATTCCATTCCGAAGTATTTTGTCCTTTGTAGGCAATATAACCTTTATGGGTTTTAGGGGTCCCATGTTCAGCTCCATTGAGATCGAAATAAAAGACATTGTCGACTTTTTCTCGAACCAGATTCTTAATCAAGATTTTGAAGGAAAAATTCGGGCCATAGCCAAATAAAAAAGGCGAGATATCGGCTAAAAAGGGACGTCTCAATTTAGGGTGAGTAACTCCCGTTGCATAATAAGACCAGACATTTCGTTCGCCTTGATTGGAGAAACCAAGTGAGTGGAAATCTACTGAAATCAAGACATACTTGAGATTCGGAAGTTGATCGATATGCTTGAGGAGAATTCGTTTATCGAAAAAAATGGATTGATTGGCATTGGCCAGATTAATGGCAAAATCATCGAAAGCATCTGGATCGACACCATAAGTGGCATGCGAGTTTCCTAAGATGACAATTTCAATTGAATCCTTATTTTCCTCCAAGGCATTCATTTTCATGAAATAGGAAGAATCCAGACTTCTCAAGTAGATGTCCATGGTAAGGATCATTGCCAAAATGGGCAAAGAAATAAGGATTGTATTTCGGATAAATTTTTTCAAATACTTGTTTGAATATTGAATTCGAAGGACTTAATGCAATCAAATTCGAGATTCGATAATTTTTTTTCAAAAATATGAATGTTTTTTATGGTAATTAAAAAAAATGGTCTTACTTTTGTCCTCGCTTCTACGGAAGCAAGTAGCAACTTCTAGTAAAAACAGCTGTCGCTGTTCACCGCAAGGTTTAGAAAGTTGGTCCGGTAGTTCAGTTGGTTAGAATACATGCCTGTCACGCATGGGGTCGCGGGTTCGAGTCCCGTCCGGACCGCCTTCGCTCGACGAAGCTCCGATTTATCGGAGCGAAGTCGAGCTTTTTTTTTGCCCTAATTTTCGGTTATAGTTGATTTATTGTCGAGCTACGGCGCTCACGACCGCTTTTATGCGACGAAGCATTTGAAAAAAGCGAAGTCGCAAATCAATAGACGAAGCTCTGTTTCATTGGAGCGAAGTCGAGCTTTTTTTTGCCCTATTTTTTGGTTATAGTTGATTTATTGTCGAGCTACGGCGCTCACGACCGCTCTTATGCGACGAAGCAATTGAAAAATGCGAAGTCGTACATCAATCGACGAAGCTACATTTCATTGGGGTTAGGTCGGGCTTTTATGTTTAATAAAACGATAAAAAATCTGATTGCAATACCAACAATAATTCATCAATCAAAAATACTAGTAATTATTTTAAACGGATATAAGCACTTATTCTTCTTCAGGATTTGTCTGTTTTTCTAGATTTGATCTAGTGGAATCAGATAATCAATACTTTGTTTATATCCTCAGATGTTCTGATGGTAAGCCTTATACAGGATGTACGAAAGACCTTAATGATCGACTGAATCGGCATAATAGAGGTTCTGTTCTTGCTACAAAAAAACGGAGGCCGGTTTGTTTAATTACATATATTACATTCACAGATAAATATCAGGCATTTGAATTTGAAAAGTATCTAAAAACAGGCAGTGGAAGAGCTTTTTTGAAGAAGAGACTTTATGTGAAATCAAATGCCTAGATTATGCATACAACCTTTCCCTGATTTCTATCAATAAACCTTCAATAACATTTAGATTTGGAGTTTCAGGAAGAAGTGAACTTTCAAATACTATTTCCATTTCATTCTGCTTATCATTTGCCAATTGAAGCAATTCATCATATTCAAAGTTTCCAGATTTTATCTCAAGCAGAAACTCTCTATTTGGTCTATTCACATTTACTCTTCCTTCTTTCCCGATTTCAATGGCCATATCCAGAAGACGAAAGGTATGCATCATGTTTTTTGCATCATAGTTCTTACCATGGGACTTTGTGTTTTCATATCGATCATTATTTCGTTTTTCAACCCAATCCCAATATTCTCGATATTCTTTGCAATAAGTTGAATAACCATCTTTATTGAAATAGACAAGAGCTTCTTGTTTTTCTCCCTTAGGAATAGAACTTAGTGAAACCTCATTAGCTTCTGTTTTTTGAAACACACCTTTGTAGTTGAGGTTTTCATTGTAATACAATCCATACATATTTTTCATGCTAGGAATATTTGTAAGTCCACAATACTCCTGATTCCATCCTTTAAGTTCAAGATATTTCTCTAAAGGAATTGATCCATTCTCGTAGTTGACCTGACAGAATTTGATGACTCCTTTTCGTTCCTTGTCAACTGGGTTTACGATCTTTTTTTTCAGTCCTTTCGCTTTCTTAATTTGAGACATGGCGAATCGCCCAAAAGTATTCTTGCATAATTTGGATAAGAACATATTTGGATCTAAGTTGTCTAACAAAGGATCTTTATGTAAGATACATTTCTCTGGGGTATTTAGAAGTTCCAAAATATTAGGATTGTTCACAGATAATAACTCAAAGAACCGTCCTACTTCATAGTAAACCTCATCATTAGTTTCATTGCTTATTTGTGGAATATAATCGAATCCAAAAAACTTATCTTTTGGTAAATAAAATACTCCTTTAATATCTGTATCGGATTGTGGAGTGTCAAGACCATAAGCTTTTGATCCAGAAATACATTCCAATAGAATTAAATTCTGCTCTTTAAGGTCATTTATAGTCATTTTGAGAGCGTTTCAATAAAGAATTGATTCATCTTGTCCATATCTCCTTTACCTCCGGATAATCCTTTGAAATTTGAGTCAGCTAAATCAAGTATATTTTTCATGTATTCGAATAGGTTACTTTCTCCAGAATGCATATATGATTCATCTTGAGTTGACTTCATATCGATTAACTCCAGTATTCTTCTGTTTATATCAGAAGGAATATCAAGTTGATCTAACATAATTCCGAATTCAATCGGAGGCATTTCGTCTCTTTCCATGATCCACTTACAAGCTATTGCCGTTCTAATTCCATAGAAGAACTTTTTCAACTTGTATTCTTCAGCTGAGCTAATGTCATCATATATCTTTTTACTCATGCTGAGGTAGTGGTGCATTGTGCCAATTTTAGAATAGCATTCTTGAGCTAAACTCTTAAAGCTTTCTTTAAAGCCTGGCTCTTCAATGTATATTATTGGAGATTGAATCCTTTCTAACAGTGGTGGATTTGACTTCCAAAGTAATCCAAGTGCCTTTCTTAAATCCCATCCAGTAAAATCAAGATCATTATTTTCGAGCATTATTTCGATTGTATCCTTAGGTGTTCCTAACTGCAGATACCAATCTTTTGGATGGCAATAAAGAATTCTAACATCATAGTCACTATCAGGAGAAGGGAAACCCCAAGCTCTTGAACCTGTCTCACAAGCAAGAAGAATTTTAATGTTCTTCTCTTTTTCTATATTTCTTAGTTCTTCAATTATTCTTTCCTTCATGAACGTATTTTTTATAGCCCTCGATTAAACGAAATACCTGATGGCAAAACACTAAAGTAAAGAATATCATATATTGAACAAAAAGCTCTTTATCTGAATCAAAAATTCCTCCAACAAGCATTATTATGGAAAGAATCATCCAAAAGAAAAGATCCTTTCTGTCTTTTAATAAACAGTCCCATTTATACTTCAAGTACTCTTTTTTTGTTCTCGGTCTTTTACTAAGCTCCTTTCTTATTCTCATGTCGAAAAGGTAGTCTATGATTCCAAGGTTTTCTGGGTAGAAATAGATACAGGGAATATCATTTAATTTATATACTCTCATTTTCTCTCTGTACCTTTCTCTTTCTCATTTGGATACATTCCATCTTCCATTGAATTCAACGAAGATTTTATAACGTGAAAGGTAGAAGTCAGGTTTTCTATATTTTTTTGAATCTCCGAATAGATTTTTTGGGTAGTTTTTCTGGTCTTCGTAAATGGCTTTGATACCATTTGCCTTAAAGAACTGTGATAAAAATTCTTCACCTTCTGATTTGGTTTTGATTTTAGATTTCATGGTTGTGTTAGATGTATTCTCTATTCAAAGATAGAATGCCCTTCAAGAACATGTTTCTTACTTAAGGTTAAAATTGACACTTCCGTATTCCCATTATAGGTTTTCTTGTAAACATATGGTCCGTAAATCTTATGAGGCAAGACTCTCTCATACCCGTAATAAGTGAAAACTTTGCCTTTAGGAGGATCTTTCTTAATGAAATCATTGAACTTAGGAAGGCCATTGTAATTTGTGATCTTGCCATAAAATTTAAAAACGTTTCCTAATGCTCTTGTATATGGATCAATATAAAGTTGAGAATTAGCAGGTTCGATATAAACACTTATTGTGTCTTTGATTCCGTAATTGGTTAAACTATCGTAATTTTCTCCGGACGGAAACCAGCTTGGGCAATCGCAAGCGTACATTAAATCATATACAATAATTGTATCAAAATATTTCATTGAATCAGATTGAGACATTATACTCATGCCTAATTTCATATCAATTGCTTTTAAAAGCTTTATAGTGTCAATTGGCAGGGGTAACGTATCTGAATATTCATAACTCTCATTTAAATTATCATCAAGCTTTGTTTTCGAAACATCGTTGCAAGAATATAGAAGGAATAGTATGATTAAGGTTAAGTATTTCATACTTGTAAAGATATATAATACCTTCCATGAGACAAGACCTTCATAGGCCTATTTTTTCATCGTTTTCAGACCGGTAGCTTCGTTTTTTTCAATTGCTTTCTATAGTGCGCTATTCTTCGGATAGGAGAATATGTGATCATTATATAAATTTCTGCAAGTTTTGTTTTGAAAATCAACCCCTAAAATCGTGAGGAAAAGTTGCAGATTTTTATATAAAGTAAAAACCGGAATTGCGGGTCATACAATTTATTAGGATTGAAGTATAAAATATTTATAGTTGGCTTATGCAAAAAGTGCTTTATTCTATTAAACATGCTATCTCTTCTGCAACTGAAATAGACACTTTAGAACCAATATTAAACTCTATATTATCCTTTTCTATACCATCGCTAAAAACTACTCCATTTTGAAGCATGTTAGAATCTATGGTCAAAGCATTATTTAACTCAATAGAGCCATTACAGATATCGGCTGATGAGGTTTTACTTACAAAAGGTTCCCGAACGGCAAATTTTAAATACCTTGACTCTGGAGCGAAAGTCATTTGAGTTGAATTTTTTCCGATTCCATTCACCATGTTTGAAATACTACTCATCCACCCAGTTGAGCCTATTCCAGTGGAGACTATTACTCCGCTTGAGCTTTGTTGTTCTTTCTTTTCGTTGAACTTAATAGTATATCTAGATGAGGTATGTGTTTTTTGTCCAATGAAAAAATCATTGAAAGCTAGAAGTTCTTGTCCATCAGAAAATGAAGCTTTTGCCATAGTGACTTTCTTTTCATCAAAATCTCCATTGGCGAATTTTAGTATACCTTTTTTGGTAAGATTAGAATAGGGTAGAAGAATACCATCATATACTTCTGGATTTGGATTAAAGCCAAGAATGGGTTGACCCTTAGCATACTTTGCAATATTTGCAATCAACCCATCCTGGCCGATACCAATAATTAGATCATTTGAAGTAAAGATGTAATTAGGGAGAAAGGATTTATCGATAACCTTATATTTTTCAATTTGATATAGAAGTTTATTCAAGCTATTAAGAGCATTATAGAACCTTTCATGTTCTTTTTTAATAAGATTAAAGTTCTCTCCAACCCTTTCAAGATAGAATCTTGCTTGTTCGATTGTGTTAAACCTTTCGATTAGCAGTTCCAACCTTGTCTTTGCCCTCACTACTATGATCTGGTCATACTTCATTATCAGTTTTCATTAATGCATTAATAAGATCTGGAGAGATGTTAAGGTTTCCTATTTTTGAAGGGTTAGTAGCTAGCTCACGAAATGCTAATGCTATATTGTTCTTTGCATTTTCACTTCCAGCATTAAGAGCATTTAAAATTCTCCAATCAATATCTCTATAAGTTTTCATTATTGTTTCAAGTTCGTAACCTTTAGCATCAGCTTCTTCTTTTTGATTCTCCGCCTTCATCTTTACTAACTTCTTATTAAGCTCTTCAATCTCTAGTTCAGATTCCATTTCTAGGGATTTCAATTTACTTTCGTTCTCTTGTTTTGAAAGATCGGTTTCCATTTTCTTTTCAATGATTTGCTTTTGTTTTTCCTCAACGGCAATCTCTGTATTAAGCTCACTCTCTTTGATTTTTCTTTCCTGCTCAACTGCAAAATTTCTTCGGTCATAAATCGCCTTATCTGCTTCTTGTTGAAGTGATTCTCTAGTTTTAGCTTCCAAGGCTCTGGCCATTTCAGGATCAGCACTTACTCCAAGAACACTTACACTAAGTACTTTTACCCCCAAATCAATTAGTACTTTTGATTCACTCAAGCCCTCAAGAAGCTTCTTTTCAACCTCATCAAATTTTGACAGCGCTTCCTTCAGGGTGCATTTGTGAATAAATGAGCTGATGCTTGTTTGCGCTTCATTAGTGAGTCTTTGAGTAAGCTTTTCAAAGTCATTGGATAGATAGCTTTTATTCTTGTTCACAGTGAAGTCAAGATGTTCGTTTGTCTTCAGAGGTTCCGTTATGCAAAATGTAATCTGTCCTTGGATAGAGACATTCTGATAATCCTTTGTTAGATCTTTAAAGATGAAGGGAATGTCTCTACTTCCTTGAGGAATGGATACTATTGAAGAGAATTTGTTGAAAAAGAAAAAAGACAATCCTTTTCCTTGCTTTAGTATTTTACCATTGCGATAATGTATCACATAGTTTTGTGGGTCAAATTTTATATAGTTTATTCCAAACATAACTTAGAATTTTAGGGTTGTTAAACTTGATATTGCGTGACAAATTCGTTTTCAATTTCCTTATAGCTATCTGTGCAATAGATATGGTCAATTGATTCCTTTAGTCCTTCAAATCCATTATTGAATTGACCGTGAGTTACATAAAGAAATACCTTTTTAGCTCCTTGAGATTTCAGTTCATCAGCAAGGAATTTAAATGTCCTTCCTCCATCTGCTAAATCATCAACGATGAGACATTCTTTTCCACTTACATTCCCTTGTACAGTAATTGAAGGAGAGCCTGCAATCCTCACTTTATTTGCTGGTACAAGATTAGCATTGAGCCTTTCTGCTATTCCATGGGTTGTTTTATAGGCTCCAGCATCCGGACTGATCAATACAGGACTTCCTATTTGATTGTAAGCTTTTTCAATGAATTGATAATGATCAACTTGTTCAGAGTTGTTGATTAAAGCTAATGTTGTTGAACTATGTGGATGTAATATTTCTACATTGTCAAAGTTCATCGAATTAATAAAGTTCGCTATAACTTTTAGATCAAATGATTCACCTTCGCCAAATCGTCTATCTGATCTTTGACCTATCAAACATTTTATTGAAAGAGTAGAGGTAAATTCCTTGTTCAACTTATTTACATTGTCCCAAGCTTCTTTAATAGAGGCTACAGCGAATAAGTCTTTATAGCTGTTTCCTCTTATTGAAACCTGAAGATTACCATTCTCAATAATTTTTGAGGTTACCTGACCGTCTTTGAATTCTTTTATTTCGTATTTCATGTCTTCTCAATTATAGGTTCTTATTAATTCTGTCTCTTATTTCTTCTAAAGAAGTTTCGTATTTGAATTGACCGTTTTCATATATAACTTTCAATTCTCCACTTTCTTCTTCCTCTTCGGTTACTTGATCTATCAACACATATTCGTCTTCAATTAACTCAACTTTGATAAGACCTTTAGCAGACTTTTTGACTCCATCATCTGTAACCGGATCCTTAAAAATTTCTCTTCTTTCTCCATTTACAACTACAGAAGTAGCTTTCATAGCAAATCCAAAAGTGTCTCTTGTATTATATTGATAAGTGAATGAACCTATTCCTAAGACAACGTTTGTAGTTGCAAAACCTTTTTTGTGTAGTCTTTCGCAAATCTGTTCGGCTCTCTCAATTGTAATACTGTCTCCATAGATTGCTCCAATATGAGGATCTAGAACCTTGTAACCTTGTTTATTTGTAGTTCCACCAAAAACATCCCAAAGCATTTCAATTA
Source organism: Bacteroidia bacterium (assembly GCA_030427935.1). Lineage (GTDB taxonomy): Bacteria > Bacteroidota > Bacteroidia > Flavobacteriales_D > Crocinitomicaceae > JAGQYP01. The sequence goes on from JAUICI010000049.1 coordinate 13,695, forward strand.
CTCCTTTTTCTTTTGGGGTATTTCCACCTAGACTTTGGTTTTCACCGCAAATAATATCTACTGGGTCACCACTATCAGGGCGAATAACTAACTTTCCATCACGAGATAGAACTTCTGATTTTAACTTAGGTAAATAATCCGTTAGAACTTTCCATAAATCCCAAGTATCACTAACTACTGAAAGTATTCCTGAAGGATAAGTCTCCATAAGTTTTTTGAATGTACCGATTTCATCATCTTTTGTACCGGCACACATTACTGAATGCTCTGTTGCATTTACTGAACCAACAACAAACCCATCTGCATTATAATATTGCCTTAAACCACTAATTACAGGAAGAGTATCTGAACCAAGAAAAACTGTTGCATGTCCCATTCCGGAGGATTGAGAGCTTTGAAGTCCTCCCATACCTCTCATAGAGAAATCGTGTCCTTGAAAGTCAACAAAAGATATGTTTTCTGGGTCAGTTTCCATAGCCCATTTCTTAAAGATTCTTTTGTAGTTTATTGCTATTGAGGCAGAAGTCATAGGTTGCCATAACATTGTTGAAAGGATAGTTTCCAAAAAGTTAGTGACCCAGTAAAAGTCTTTCAGGGTGTTTACAACTGTTACCATCGGTACTCTAACTGGAACCTCAACTCCTTCTTCTATTGATTTTACTTTTATCGGTAAGTATTGTAGATCGTGCAGTTTTTCAAAATGAGTTACATCGTAATCGGAACCTAAGTACATCGAAAGTTCGCTTTTGATTTCCATGCAGATTTGTTCCTTTGGTTTTGAGAAAAAGTTATCCTCAAAATAATCATGTAGCCATTTGATAACATATTGTTGACCAAATGATACTACCTTATCACATCCTTTAGGAGCATATTTATTACTTCTTGGCGTCCAATTAGAATAAACTTGCTCTGTTCCTTGTGGATACTGCTGGTGATGTCCTGTCTTGTATCCATCTGTTAATAATAATCCGTTCATAATGTTTTTTATTAAATGTTAATTAGTGTATTATTTACACAAATATAAATAAACAAAAATGTAACCTCCAAATTTATTTGCGTTTTATTTACGCAAATTATCCTTTTTGGTAAATCTATTGATATAAAAAGAGTGGGGAAGACCCTAGTTTCTTCCTTTTTCGTTTGGGTATAAGTCAGGTAGGTTATCACTTTGCCAAAATTCTTGAGATTCAATATCCATTATTGTGAGTGTTCCTTTAAAAGCCGCTCCAGTATCAATATCAATGAGCTTTTGAGTGATAATAGGGGTGTCTATTCCGTAATTAGTTGTTGGAGTATGGCCAATAAAGATTTTTGAATAGTGCTTTAATCTTTTTGGATAAATTGAAGAATTCTCATCCAATTTCGTCTCATTTAGTACTAAAGCCATCTCAAGAAGTGTTCTGTCCCATGAATAATTTGATTCATACGGTTCTTTTTCCACACCATGCATTGAAGAGAATCCTGCATGAATAAACAATCTTTGGTAATCGTCAACATAATAGTTTACCATTGATTCAAAAAAGTTGAGGTGTTTTTTTAGTTCATTCTTTTCGTAATTCAAATAGCTGTCCACTGTAGATTGACCACCATGAAATAACCAAATAGAATTTGCATCAGATGTCTTTAGCCAATCTTCACACCATTTATCATGGTTTCCTTTAATAAACACACATTCGATTTGGTTGTTTAGTTTGATTAAATAATCAATTGTTGAGGCTGATTCACTCCATCCATCTACATAATCTCCAAGGAAGATTAGTTTATCATCATTTGTAACATTAGCTTTTTTAAGAACTTGATCTAAAGCTCGCAATCCGCCATGAATATCTCCTATGACTAGTGGTCTTTTCATTTCAATTCAAGGTATTTAGGTTGTATATGTTCTGTTAACCAAACACCATTTTCAGATAAGAAAAATGAGAAACCATCACGATACATCTCTCCTGTTCTAACCGTTAATATTACAGGTTTTCCTCTTCGGCTTCCTACATTAACAGCAGTTTCTCTGTCTTTACTAAGGTGAACATGTTGTCTATTCATTTTGAGTAGACCATCTTTTCGAATACTTTGCATGAATCGATCAACGGTTCCATGAAAAAGATATTCCGGAGGTTCAACTTCTTTTAGTTCTACATCAACTTCTAATGAATGCCCTTGATTGGCTCTTATTCTCATCATATCATCACTGAAAGTAAACCGTTTTTTGTTGTTAGTTTCTACAATTTCTTTAAGGATTTTGCGATCTATATTAATTCCTTTTGATCTTATACCAATAATAAGTTCATCAACTGGAAGCCAACCATTTTCATCAAGGCTAGTATTTATATAACCAGGGTTATGCCTTAAGATAAGGCTTATCATTTTACTTGTTTTCTTGTATTGATTATTCATTTTAATAGGTCTTTATAAAGGTTGTAGTTTTCATGATCAAAGCATACAAAGATTACCATTTGATATTAGAGATTAAATTTTGTACATCTTGATTGGATTTACCATAACTAACTATCGAAACCTCTAAAGGGGTATTCATAAATTTGTTTAGAGCAAGCTCTATTGAGTCAAGTATCCATTTCAATTCGTTTCCAAATGCACCTCCTCCAACCAAGGTTAGAAATACTTTCTTATTTCCTGTTTTCTGGTAATTCAATAAGCCAGTATACAACGTTGCTTCGTACGTCGCTTCGAGAATTACTCTTGCAAAAGATTCCCAATAGAAAAATTCCATTTCTGAATATGAGACTGGAAGGGCTGAGCAATATATTTGATTAACAATTTGACCAAAATTATCCAAAGTCACTTCGGTATTCCACTGGATACCAACTTTTAATTTTCCTTTAAGTTCTTCTCTTGATTCCTTAGATAATTGAGCAATAAGTTTATTGATCAATAACAGACCATTTTCATTGCATAGAGCATAGCCATTTGACATCTTCCATAAACCATTTTGTTCGTTTCCTAAGAATTTACCGATATCATCAATACAATCTATTTGATTAGAGGATGTTTGACCAATTTGGCCTTTGATGTTTGCAAAATAATTTCTGTATAATGTTCCTGCTCCACATGCAATAGCACAAGCAGGACCTTGAGTATAATCATTTTCATATCTATCAATTCCATCTTCAGGAGTAATTCTTGGATTAACCATTTCTAACAAATTGAATTGAGAAGCAGCTTGAAACAAGGCTCCTTTATTTTCTGGATCCGAATGAAATGCTTGAACATTTCCAACACTTTCAGTTAACTTTAACTTATCTCCCTTGTTGTTAGCTAGATTAATATTATTCCTGAACTTTTCCAGAGATGGTATTTCTAACTCTCCAAATTGAAATGATTTACCATTAATCAGAGAGGTAAGTTGTTGTCCTTCTAGCCGAATGTTATCCCTTACTTGTTGAGGATCTTGTTCTTCGAATCCAAATAAATTCTCAAACCACATATCACTTATATCTATTAAAATATTTTCCCAATTCTTTATTCATATTCAAATCAAACCTTTCACCGAAAAAGGCATTCACAATTTCAATTTCGTTTTGAATATTAGAATTGAATTCTTTCAGTTCCTCAGAAGGTACCCATAATTCGTTGTGATCATTTCCACCAACATTTTTTACCGGAAACTTCTCGATGTATGTTGAGTCAATTTCAAAAGCTGTAACTAAACCGCAATATCCAGAAAACTCATCTTCTGTATTCCACTCAAGTGCTATTTGCTCCGCATACTTTTGATTAGTGACAGGATAAAATATTGGTTGCCACTCTAATCTTGGGGGAAACTCTCTGTATCCAGATTCCTTTATTAAAAGGTATTCTTTTAACCCAATTGGTCGGTATAGTCTAGTTGTTTTCATTGATGTTCTCTTTTAATAAGTCTCGAACTTCCATTAGCGCAAAGCCAAGTAAGTTTAATCCTCTCCATTTTCTTGGGTTGGAAGCATTGTTATGATCTTCAGCAATACCAATCCCCCAAATCGGGTCAACTGGACTTGCCTCTACTAAAACTCTTTTATTAGTCTTGATTAGAAACTCTTTCAAATTCTTATTCTGACTGAATTTACTCAAATTACCCCTTACAACTATTTCAAAGCGATTGGCTTCCCAAACTTTTTGATCAAATCCTTCTACTTGTCTACCTAATTTTTTGGCTGCAGCTGGAGACTTACTCTCGATGATTTTCATTTTTATGTCTTCGTTTTTAAAAAGTCTAGCTTTTTCAGCCATCATGAAATGTTCTGCAGTTTTATATGTGATACCATCAACTGTAAATTCGGATTCCCACCATTGACTGAAACAGCTCTTATTAATCTCATCGCTCTTACTAGGCTGATGTCCCCAAAAGAATAAGTATTTGACGGGCTTACCAGTGTTTTGGATTGATTTAATATTATGTTTAGGTATCATAGTTTAAAGTATATGTGTAATTATGACGCAAATATATGTTGAATAATTGAAAGAATGCAAATATAATTGCGTTTATTTTACGCAATTAACATTTTGTTCTTTAAAATTAAGGTTTTAGAGATGTTCTTGATTAAATAATTTGCACTTTTCTTTCACTTTGTCAATGATAAGGTTAACTTTATTGCGTGAAAACGACGCAAAATATACAAGTGGCGGTTGATGCCATAGTCTTTGGTTACAGCAAAGAAGAAGGAGTAAGTGTATTGCTTATTAAAAGAAAGTACGCTCCTTTTAAAGGTAACTGGGCAATTCCGGGTGGATTTGTACTTGATGATGAATCACTTGAAGAGGCTGTGGAAAGAGAGCTATTAGAAGAGACAGGTGTAAAGATCAACTATCTTGAACAGTTATATACTTTCGGAAAACCTAATCGTGATCCTCGAAGAAGGGTAATTTCTGTTGCTTATTTTGGTCTTGTTAAGTCTAAACAATTTGAGAAACTTAAAGCTTCTACGGATGCGGAAGAAGCGAAATGGTTTAATATAAAAGAGCTTCCTAGTTTGGCATTCGACCATGATAAAATTTTGGATATGGCTATCGAAAGGATTAGGGGTAAAATTGTGTATCAGCCTATTGGGTTTGAGTTGCTTGACAAAAAGTTTCCATTTTCAGATCTGGAACATTTATATGCTACACTTTTAGATCGACCTGTTGATAGAAGAAATTTTAAGAAGAAGGTAATGCACCTTGGAATACTGGATGAATTAGATGAAAAAGCGAAGTCCTCGGGAGCAGGAAGACCAGGAAACCTATTTCAATTCAATAAGGCTACTTACGATAAGCTGATTAGAGACGGGATGCATTTTGAGATATAACATTCAAATCAGGTGGTATTTTTGAAGGGCATCGTTCCAAACTTTATCCTTATTCATTAAGATCAATTTCTTAATCAGTTTTGTAACAAGTTCATTATTTAAGTTATTTCCAGACAATTCGTACAAAAGCGATTGCGTATCATCCTCGTTTAAGTAAATATTATCTGATTCTACTCCACAATAACCGTATCCATCAAATGAAATTGCATTTAGATAAATTAGATTTGAATGGTTTAGATTAAGGTCTATAAATACAGAATAATCATGACAGGATAAATGTATATCTGCTTTTCTTGTTTCAGGCATTGATGCTTTGCGCCAATCAAAATAATTTGGTGTCATAAAATATTATTTAAAATAGATTCATTAGATCTGTAATTTCCAAGTCCAAGATCATCGAAACCGTCTTTATCACTTCTTTCTTTTAACCCTATTTCATATAGCATTTTGTTAATTGAGCTAACTCCAGGAGGATTATCGGTGAATTTAAGTTGTTTATTATCCCATTCTGTTATTGTTATTGAAGGTTCTACTAAAATATTTCCTTTATAATAAGCTATAGCCATTTGCGCTCCTTGTCTGTATAATGTCAGATTAATGTTTACCAGTTAAGGGATAAAGTTAAGTAATAGTTTATTACCTTGAAAGCTAGCTTTCAAGGATTTTGAAAAACCCTTAAAAAGTAACATTATGGCACGTCCAAAAAAGAGAACTGCAGAAGCAGTAGTAAAAGACATCAAAAGACAAACCCGCAGACAATTTAATGCGGAAGAGAAAATTAGAATCGTACTTGAAGGATTAAAAGGCGAAGACTCCATTGCCGAAATCTGTCGAAGAGAAGGTATTGCACCAGCATTGTATTATAGATGGAGTAAAGACTTTATTGAAGCAGGTAAAAAGCGACTAAATGGTGACACAGAAAGAGAAGCCAATACTTCTGAAGTTAAAGACCTTAGAAAAGAATCTGATGATTTAAAGCATGTTGTTGCCGAACAAGCTTTGGAGATTAGAGTTCTGAAAAAAAGCTTACGTGGTCTCGAATAAAGTTCAAGAAGTATATGCGATTTACTCAGCAAGAAAAATTTGAGATAATCCGATTGGTTGAAGGCTCTGAGCTTGGAGTAAATAGAACGCTGAAAGAGCTTAAAATCTCCAAAAGGACTTTCTACAACTGGTATGGACGATATAAAGAAGAGGGCTACGATGGTCTTGCTCCGAAACGAAGAACACCTAATTCCCAATGGAATCGAATACCAGATGAAATTAGAAATCAGGTTGTGGAACTTGCACTCGATATTCCAGAACTCTCACCACGAGAGTTAGCTCATAGTTTTACAGACCGAAAAGGATATTTTATCTCGGAAAGCAGTGTTTATAGGATACTCAAAGAAAGAGGGCTTATAACTTCTCCAGCTTATATCGTGATGAAAGCAGCAGATGAGTTTAAGGACAAAACCACAAGACCCAATCAAATGTGGCAAACCGATTTTACATACTTTAAAATCATTGGTTGGGGTTGGTACTACTTATCGACTATTTTAGACGATTACAGCCGTTATATCATCCATTGGGAGCTATGCTCTACAATGAAAACAGAAGATGTCACAAGGTCGATAGAAATAGCCTTAAACAAAACGGGATTAAATAAAGAACATAGACCAAAATTATTGAGTGATAACGGTTCTTGCTACATCAGTTCCGAGCTGTCGGAGTATATGGAACACAAAAACATGAAACACGTACGAGGAAAACCAAATCATCCTCAAACACAAGGAAAGATAGAACGGTATCACAGGTCGATGAAAAATGTAGTCAAACTTGAAAACTATTACCTGCCAGGAGAACTGGAGTTGAAACTAGAAGAGTTCGTTGAATATTATAATAACGAGAGATATCACGAATCACTACAAAATCTAACTCCTGCAGATGTGTATTTTGGAAGAGATATTGAAATCTTAGAAAAGCGGAAAAAGATAAAAATGAAAACGATGAAAATTAGAAAAAGAAATCATCAGTTGCAAAGACTGAATTTATAACTTAAATTTAAGCTCCCTTGGTGAAAATTAGTTTGAAGACTTACA
>JAUICI010000251.1 GCA_030427935.1 Bacteroidia bacterium
CTGTGAGTACGGATATCGAACCTTCGCATACTTATGCTGCAGACGGACAATATACAGTGACTTTGGATATTGATGGAGGAGCTTGTGGAACAGATCAATTGGTGATGACAAATTATATTGACATCGACGGATCGAATCCATGTATCACAATACTAAACCCAAATACGACAATGCCAACTCAGAATGCGTGTTCTGGTAAAATTTATGATTCAGGTGGACCAAATGGTGGTTATGGAGCGAATGAAATAACTACAATCACGATTGAACCAACGGGGGCTTCTCAAGTGACTCTTACCTTCCCATTCTTTGATATTGAACCGGGTACAGGAAGTTCATGTGATTATGACCAATTATTGATTTATGATGGAAATTCTGTTGCAGCTCCTTTAATTGGAACTTACTGTAATAATAATGTACCGACTTCTATTTCTTCATCCGGCGGAGCAATCACAATTCGATTTACTTCGGATCCAGGTCTAGAACTTGACGGATTTGAAATTGATTGGGTATGTACTGTACCATCAAGTGCTCCAACTGCAGACTTTACAGTAGACAATGTGAGTTCTTGTACAGGAACCGTTCAATTCTCTGACAATTCAATAGATGATCCGACAGATTATTTATGGGATTTTGGAGATGGAAATACTTCAACAGACGCAAATCCAACGCATACTTATGCTGCAAACGGAACCTATACGGTAACATTAACAGTTTCAAATAGCATTGGGTCTGACGATGAAGTGAAAACAAACTACATTACAATTGCCACTCCTACTCCTCCGACAACTACAGATGTTACGGTATGTTCCAACTTACCAGCTGATTTAGTTGCTTCTGGAACTGGAACATTGGATTGGTATGATGCCCAAACTGGTGGAAACCTAGTTTATTCAGGTTCTACTTACACCTTGGATCCATTAGGAACTACACAAACTTTCTACGTGGAAGACAACTTAGCTACTGCAGCTTCAAATGTTGGTCCAACCGATAATTCTATCGGTGGTGGCGGAAACTTTGCCGGAGATCAAGGACTGATTTTTGATGCTTTCCAGCCATGTGTTTTGAAATCTGTAAAAGTCTATGCTGAATTTGCAGGATGGCGACAAGTGGAATTAAGAAATAGTTCGGGTCAGTTAATTGAGAACAAACCAGTTTACATGGAACAAGGTGAGTCGAGAGTTTACCTTGGCATGCATATTCCTCAAGGAACAGACATGGAATTGAGATGTTTGTATGGTTCAAATCCGAATCTTTACAGAAATAGTAGTGGAGCAAATTACCCCTATACGGCTGCAGGTTTGGTTGAAATCAAGCAAAGTACCGCAAACGGTGGAAATGCTTTTGATTATTACTACTACTTCTATGATTGGGAAGTACAAGAGGAAGGTTGTAAATCGTTTAGAAGTGCCATTACAGCAACAGCTAATGATTGTTTAGGGTTGGATGAAAATGATCTATTTGACTACAAGATCTATCCAAATCCTGCGAATTCTTTTGTAACAATCGAAGTAAATTCAAATGAGTTTGATTTTGAATTAAGCAATGCTATTGGTCAGACAATCAAAGAAAATCGAGTTACAGGTCAAAATTCTACAATCGATATCAGCAACTTGACGAAAGGAATCTATTTTGTAAAAATCAAAGTAGGTAATCAAGTAGTGGTAGAGAAGATCGTAAAAGAATAATAAATTAGAATTAAGCACAAAAAAAGCGCTTCAGAAGAAGCGCTTTTTTTTATTAAACTACTGATATATGATAAACTGAACTATGGACAATCCATACAAATGGAGCTATTATGCTGTATAAGCAAAACATCTTTCACCTCCCTGTCTTTTATCTCTACTGGCAAGCCACCTGATATTTCCCATCTTGAAGATTCACTGTAATGTTCGGACATGGTTTCATAACCCTTTGGAAGAAACTGGCCTTTATCGGCATTCTTATAGTCCAAAACAAATCCGTATTTACCAGGAATTAATTCTACTGAAAACTGGCCTTTATCATCCGTCGTAATTCGATCGGCTATTTTTGGTTTTTGATCATTGCCCATGTACAGGACCACGTAAATAGTAAAACCGGATTTCGGATATTGAATGTTTCTCATTTCGTCGGGAACTTGTTGCCCTCCCTGACTAAAACTGGTATACATGATTTTTCCAGTCATTTTATATCTGGTTGCCACCGGATCAATATGGTATTCTGTTTCCTGAGCAAAGCCTGTTGCCGAAAGGAATAAAAAGATCAAAAATTTATACATAATCTCGAATTTATAAAACGGTACACTTCAAGCTTTTTGAAGTTCATTTTCCGATGGGTTGAACCGAATAATTGAAAGAACTATTCAAATAATAAAAGCTGCATCTGTTTCATTCTCAATCTTATCTGAATTCCTTCTAAACTTTGTTCCTTGCTTGTATGAAAACAAAAATCCTCATCGGAGCATTACTCATTATGGTGATCGCTTGTACAGAAAAAGCCAACTCAATTTTGGGTCCAACATTGAATAAAAAGTTATTGAACAAACTTGAAAATCAGAAAAGCACCATTGATTCTTTAAATACAGGTTTACTTTATGCCGAAAAAGCACATATAGCTTCAGAAAATAAGATCTCGGCTTTAATGAAAAAGAAAATTCGAAGGAGTAAACTACCCCGAGAAGACTACTGGCAAAAAAGTTCGAAAGACTGGTATGTTTTACCTCAAGGGTCATTTCATGGGAATGAAGTTGTCAACCTAAAAAAATACAAATATTGGTATGGGATATTTTTAATTCATGATTCCATCCAAATCCGTCCGGATCAGCCACAGATAAAATACCAATACGACGGCATTGTTGACGATTATTCAGGCAAAAATGTATCCTCCTCAACCGATGATAGTCTGCTTGTTTTCTTCGGAACAAATAAAGAATTGGATTCGAGGCAGTTTAAAAGTTCTGAAATCATCAAAAAGAGAATTTTCCCAGGTCAGAGTGAAATAACGCAAATCAATAAAAAGAAACTGAAGCAAAGCTATATGATTACAGGCTACGGAAATCAATCTCTCAAGAAGGACGAATCTGGAAATACGCCCATAGAATCTTATACGATTGGGATTCTTGCATACAATTCAAATGATGAGTTGACGGAACAAATCGTCTACCCCTTGTCCGATTTGTATTACTACAATTATTTTGATGGTGAAGGAAAACTAGTTCTGTCCGGAATTCTTCCTTATGAAATTGTTTGGGCAGGAGATCTGGATCAGGATGGGAAATTGGATTTGATCATAAGCGATGAAAATCATTACAATATGGTAGATGGAAAAAGTTTATGGTTGTCAAGTCTTGGGAATAAAAACAAAGTAGTAGGATTGGCACATTGCTTTACTGCATTTGGTTGTTAATGAATACTATAAGCTTGTATTTGTGCGTTATTATTTGTATATTATTAGAACATTGATTCAAAAATTAATCTTCATAGCAGCAATATTAATCAGCCTAACATCCTGTAAGTCGAGATGGCTTGTGGGCTCTTGGGAAGGATTGGGTCA
>JAUICI010000050.1 GCA_030427935.1 Bacteroidia bacterium
AGATCATCGTATATTTTTCTCCTATTGGAGAGTTAAAGGTATGCGTATGATATTTAGAATCAAAACCATTTGCTTCAAGAATATTCATATTAATTGGTTTTGATCTATAAACGGTGTACATACTGTTCAATACAGTCCAATTTTTATGTAGCACTTTATTTAGTTGAATCAAAACTGATTCCTTCTCTCTGTTTCTTACATTGTGAAAATGATTCTTACATTTCGTACCGCAGAATTTCTGATTTAGTCTTCCTTGGAATTCTTTCCCACAATTCAAACATGTCTTTTCCATAATCTAAAAAATATTTGAGTTAATGAGTCCTTAAACGTTTAGTAAACGAATAAGTTACGAAAAAATAGTTTTCCTATAAAATGCTGATGGTAAAACCTGCCTCGAACTGTTGGAGCTTTGGGCTGTTTGCGTTCTTGAAAGTTTGACTAAAATAATAACCCGCATAGAGCTGAAACCAATTGATGCCAATTCTTAAAGTTGGACCATATCGGATACGATTGAGGTCTGGAAAATTGAATTCTTTGAACTTATCACCATTATCTAATTTCCATTTTGCGAAAGAATTTAGTCTTACTCCGAATTTAAATCCTGGATAAAATTTAAACATGACTTTTCCTTGAGTTCGGATTCTAAACTCGAAAGGTACTTCAAGATAATTTGAGGTAAATTGATTCTTTTTTCTAGTTTCGGCGCCAGCATAAGGTGCTAATTGAGTAAATCTTTCTCCAGATACAGAATCCAGTGGAAATGTAAAATCACCATTATGGTGCCATTGGAAATGGGTGAAACTTAAACCAATTGCGATACCAACTGGACTTTTACCAAAAGGCTGATCCCAAAGAGCACCCACATTGAATCCTATGGAATACCACTTGGTTTTAACACCATTTTTTTCACCGATAAAATCATTGTAGAATAAAGTAGCATGAATTCTATCGTACTTATGAATAAAGGTATCTTTTGGGGCATGTAAACCAGTAAAATGCCATAGAATTCCTGGTTTGTATCTCGAAGGCATTTTGGGATATTCATCCTTCTTCTCTTGTTTTTTATCCTTTTCTTTTTCTTTCTCTTTTTTTTGAGAAAAAGCAGTCTGACTAAGGAATAATCCAAAGCAAAGTAAAAAGGCTATTTTAGTGATTTTTCCCAATTCCATGCGTGTTCCAGTGCATCATCCACTGAGTATTTACAAGACCAATTTAGTGATTTTTTTACTTTGCTACAGTCCGCGTATATCTTTTCCACGTCACCGGGTCTTCTATCAGAGAACTCCCAATCTAGCTTAATATTGTTGATTTTTTCAAATTTATTGATCAATTCAAGTACGGACGTACCTGTTCCGGTCCCAATATTTAAGACATCTAATTTAAGATTTGGATCCGAAATCAATTTATTTAATGCTTCTACATGAGCAGAAGCTAAATCCGAAACATGGATAAAATCTCTTATACAAGTTCCATCTTCCGTATCATAATCGTTCCCAAAAACTTGAATTTGCCCCCTTTTACCCGCAGCAGCTTGTGTAATATATGGTACTAAATTATTCGGATAACCTAAAGGTAATTCTCCGATCAAGCCAGATTTATGGGCTCCAATTGGGTTGAAATATCTAAGTATTAAGCCCCTTATATTACAACTCTTAGATTGAATTGAATTTTCTATTATCCTTTCACAAATCAATTTTGTATGACCGTAGGGAGAAGTTGGTTCTGATAAAGGGAAATCTTCAGAAACCACTAAATTATCTGGCTCACCATAAACTGTGCATGAGGAAGAAAAGACCAAAACATGAACATTAAACTTGGTCATTACTTTTAATAGCTTAACCAAAGAGCCAATATTATTGTCGTAATACTTTAATGGGTTTTCGACAGATTCTCCAACGGCTTTGTAAGCAGCAAAATGAATCACACCATCGATGTCATGTTCTGAAAAGACTTTTTCTAGGTTTTTCTCATTATTGCAATCCAAGTCATAGATAATTACTGAACTACCTGTTACATCTTGTAAACGGTCAATTACAAACTTTTCCGAATTTCTAAAATCGTCGATAATAATTGGTTGGTAGCCAGACTCAACTAGTTCTATGTAGGTATGGGAACCGATGTAACCAGCTCCTCCAGTAACTAAGATCTTCTTCATACAAATAAAAAAACCGCCTCCTCAGAGACGGTTTCAAAGTTATAATAAAATCAATTATTTGATAATTAATTTTTCCGTTTTCATCGTACCGTTATTCTGGATGTTCATGTAGTAGATACCACTTTCTAAAGAAGAAAGATCCATATCAAATTGTCTTTGAACCTTAGTTCCTTTTAGAATAACTCTTCCTCTTACATCTAAAATTTGATACTCGAACTGACCATTTGCTGTTCCTGTAAGTCTTACTTGGAAGTTTCCATTACTTGGATTAGGGAAAACCATAACAGCGAAATCAGTTACTTCATTTTCGTCCAATCCTAGTCCACTTCCATTAAAAATACCCGCTGATCTATTTGATCTTGTTCCGTTGTAGTCCTGAGCTTTTAGCAAACTTGATGAGCACGTTGTCCCCAATGGGAAGCCAAGAACATAATCTAAATCAGTTGTCGATGGTGGAGTATCTGTAAAAGAAAATTGTGTTGAAGGGTTTGTCCAAAGTAACTCAAACCCGTTCACGTCTGTATTCCTCCAACAGCTAATTGAAGTATAAGTTAGACCTTCATAGGCGTCCCATAACAAATTGATATTTCCACCTAAACCTAAGTTAATTGTAGCATGGATTGTCTTATGATAATCACTTAAAGCAGATTCATTTCCACAATTATCAACTGCTGAAATTTTGTATCTCCAAGATCTTACCATTGGAGAAGCGACTAAATCATTGTACTCTGAATCTTCAGAATAAAGCACTGAGTCAATTCTCATATACTGACCAGCTTGTGAACCTTCTCTGTAGATGTTGTAATGAGAAATATCAGAAGTAACAGGCTTTTCCCAAACCACAACATTGGATGTTGTAATGGAATCAACCGTTACCACACAGATTTGTGGCGTTTCAGGAGCAGAAGCATAAACTGTAGCTTCTCCCATTCCTGTACAACCGTTTTGATCCACTACCCATACGGCATATGTTCCAGGAGCTAAATTCGAGATATCCTCAGTAGAAGCTCCGTTACTCCAATCAATATAGTCTAAGGTCGCAGCAGTCGTATAAGACATGTCAATTGCTCCATCATTGCTACAAGAAGCGTTGGTAACTGAATTTATAGTTACGACTGGTGCACCATTTTCATTTACAACCCCTGTCCAAGTTGTCATACATCCATTTCCATCCGTAATTTCGCAGGTATACAATCCACCAGAAGCACTAGTATAAGCATTAGAATTTGTTCCAATGGCAGTGTTATTTTCATCATACCATTGATAGGTATAGTTTCCATCACCACCACTAACAGTTAATGTAATTGTACCATCCGAAGCGGCACAACCAGCGTTGGTTTTTACTGCACTAATTTGAAATTCACTTGGTCCAGTTACTTCATAAGTTCCCGTTCCTGTACAACCATTTGCATCTGTCACAGTTACATCGTAAAAACCAGGAACCAAAGCAGTAATATCTTCTGTTCCGTATCCATTCGACCACAAAATATCAAATGGTCCAACACCTGCAACCGTTAGATCAATGCTTCCATTATTATCATCAGGACAATTGACACCTGTAACATTTGCAACAAGATTCACACTTAGGTTTCCGACATTTGCCACACCTGTTGCCATACATCCATTATTATCCGTTACTTGAACAAAGTACTGACCAGAAGGAAGATCTGCAAGGTTCAATGAATCTGCTCCTGTACTCCAATAGTAAGTATAAGGTCCAACTCCACCACTTGCTGTAACAGTTGCTGTACCAGTAGAGTCATTACAAGCGGCATCTGTTGTTATTACACTAGCCGATGGTGCTGGCATAACAGTAACTGGAATTGAAATCGAACTAAAACAACCTGATGATTGATTGAAAATTGAATAAGTAATTCCATGATTACCAGTTCCTGCTAGCATAGGATTAAAAACTCCGTTTGGCTGAATTGGTCCTTGGAAAATACCACCCTGAGGGCTTACAAAATCCATTAAGTTGGCTGGACCATGATTCAAACAAATTTGGTTATTGGTCAGATAAGAAGCAACTGAATCATTTGCTTTAACTAAAACCGTATATTGATTGTCATTATCAAGACTTCCAAATTCATCAAAAATCTCCACATTGATCTCAACATTTACATTAGATGCCTGAAAATAGTTTCCCAGAGTTAGATCATAATCTGGAAATGATCCAGAAACGTTTGCGGTGTGCATTACCGCAAGTTGATCAGGAGTCACATCCCATGTCAAATCAGTATTGTCTAAGTTTTGTGAAGAAACCGTAATGTGACCAGTAAAAGTTTCTGTAGTTCCAGAGCACATCTCAGGGTCACTCATATTAAATGACACTGGATTCCACTCTTCCATCACAAAAACGTCCCCATTTTGGATATAAGCAATTACAGGTCTACCATTTGGTTTGGTTTCAACTTTAAGATTTGATTTCAGACCTGCAGTTCCAGGTTCGTTCCAATTTGAAACATCACTCCCATCACGATCAGACTCTTGTAGGTAAGTGATTCCATTTTCTTTGTAGTAGTAAAAGGTCTCACTTCCATTGGTTGCCATATCGAACTCTGTTACTAAAGTTCCACCGTTCTGAACCATGTAATTATTATCCCAGCCAGGTGTAGGATCGTTCCAAAACATGGCATGATAGAGGTTTTGAGTAACATTATCGCGAATAGCTCCAACAGATAACTGAATGTAATCTCCCGGAAGATCCCAATAAGACTCGATCAAAACACCTTTATTTGATTCTGCGCTTGCTAGTCCCCAGATATCGCCTTCATTAGCCCAGGACGTACCTGATCTTCTGTAAAGATTTGATTCAAATCCCATTCCGATAATAGAAGCGGCATACCATTCATTTCCATCATCATCAATATGCACATCTAATTCTGTTATCACAGCATCATTGTCATCATCCCATAGGTTCAAACCTGAAGCAATTGGTTCAAAATAGGAAGAACCGTTATTCCAGTTACAATATTTAAATTCATCTTGATCAAGTTGATCAAAAAATGCTAAACGAATCATTCCGTATTTCACTTCAAGACTGTAAGGCCTTCCATGGTCACAAGTCATGACCCCAGGGCCAAAACTAGGGTAATCATAAGATGCCATTCCTCCCCAAGCGGCACCGTTCAAACTTCTATGAACGTTTAATCTTTCACCAGCGGTACCTCCACCACTGACAAACTTATAAGCTACATAAACATTATTCCCATCAACTTCAAGATCAATGTCGAAGGGGTTTGAAGCTGTAAAATCAGGTGCACCAACATTTACCCATGCTGTTCCATCCCATTTTTTAACGGTTCCTTTGTTTGTGGATGCTGATACATAAAATACATATGGAACTCCATTTTCAATTTTGAAGTCCATCTCCGAAACGTTTGTCGCCACCTCAGTGTTTTGTGGACCAACGCTATGAAAGGATTGGGCAAAAGTGCCTGTACCGATCAGAAGTCCAATTGTTGCAATTAAAATCTTTTTCATAATCTATATTATTGAATAATAATTCTTTTCACCCCTCTTTTAGAGTTGTTCATGATTTCGACAAAATAAACGCCGTCTTCCAAGTGATTTAAATTCATGTCATACTCCATCAAAGTTGTGTTTTTATAAGAGACGATTCTACCTCTAGCATCTAACACGCGAATTGATTTATTTCCAATTACGGTATTTCCAAAAGTGATTGTAAAGTTTCCACTATTTGGGTTTGGATAGATATTAATCTCATCGCTTAGGTCCGAATTTTCGAAGATTGAAAGATCTACTCCGTTTCCTGGATCAAAAATACCAGCGGATCTATTAGATCTCGTTCCGTTATAATCTTGAGCTCTTGAAGAGGTACAAGGAGCAGCTAAATCAAATCCAACAAAATAATCCAAATTAAGGGTATCGTTTCCTGGATCGTCAGTATAAGAATTGTTAGATGATGGCAAAGTTGCAAGAGTTACCAATCCATTTGCATCATCATATCTCCATAAGTTAATTGTTGAATAAGGAATTCCTTCATAATCATCCCAGAAAATATTATAGGTCGTACCTAAACCTTTATTAATTGTTACGTGCATAGTTTTGTGCTGAGGAGACATATTTGATTCTACACCACAATCGTCTACCTGAGTCATCTTATATCTCCATGAAGTCACTAAAGGGGAAGCATTCACATCATTCCAAATAGACTCATCTGCAGCAGAAACGGTTCCAACCAATGGGTAATTTCCAATGGCTCCAGTTTCTCTATAAATATTGTAATGGCTAATTCCTGTTGCATTCACTCTTTCCCAAACCAATAAGTTCGTTGTAGTTAATGAATCTACTGTAACCAAACAAATTGGTTGTACTTGAGGTTTAACAGGCTCCACTTCAAAACTTGCTTGTCCTTCACATCCTGCCACATCTGTTACAACTATAGTGTAAGTTCCAGCTGCAAGTCCAGTAATATCCTCTGTTGTTTCTCCATTCGACCATAAAATAGATCCTACTGGGTTTTGACTTGTTGAAATTGTCACATCTATTTCTCCATCATTTTGGTTACATGCAGCGTCCGTTATCGATTCCCAATATACATAAGGGCCATCGTATGTAGAGACTGTGAAAGAAGCTGTAACTTGACAGTTATTGTCGTCCGATACCGTAACGGAATAAACTCCTGGGGCAACATTCATCAAATCCTGTGATGTCTGAGCATTGCTCCAAAGGAATGTATAAGGAGAGGTACCTCCACTAACATTTAAAGAAACGCCTCCATCATTAGCAAGACATTGTCCATCATTCGGATAGGAATCATCCAATAAGATTTCTGAAGATTGTGATTGTACGGTAACGATTTCATCTGTTGTGCAACCGTTATTATCCGTAATTGTTACAGAATAATTTCCAGCAGGAACATTTGTTATATCTTCTGTCGTTTCACCATTAATCCAATAAAAAGAAAATGGACCATTTCCTGAAACTGTAAGGTCAATTGCACCAGTAGCTTCACCGTGACAGATAGGATCCGTAGTAATCACACTGACTTGAATATCCGCTGAAGGCACAACGTAATTTAAAGAGTTTTGACAGTTGTTAGTGTCGATAACGTGAACCACATATTGACCTGATTCAAGGTTATTCACTACAGTCGTATTTGTATCACCTGTAGACCATTGAATAAAGTAATCATTGGTTGACCCAGCTGTGATTGATACCTCAGCAGCACCATCATTATTTCCACATGAAGCTGCGGTAGAAGGTTCTGCCGTAATTTCAGCTCCAAGGAAAGTTGTTAGATTAATTTCTTCGGATGCAAAACAACCAGAAGCATTGTAATAGTCGTAATAAATAACATTATCTTGCTGTGCCGCTGCCGGATCAACTATTCCATTTTGATCTACCGCCATTCCAAACCAAGATCCTCCTGATGGAGAAATCAGTGAATTAGCATCAACTGGCCCACCAGTATTACAAAAGGGGTAATTCATTAATGCTGTTGCATCGATTGTTGGAGACGGCTGAACAACTACTTGATGGTAAGTGGTGTCTCTGATAATTCCGTCACTTACAATCACCTGTAAATTCAATGTGCCATCTAGATTTGTCCATGCACAATAAGTGTTGTACGAAGTAACTTGACCAATTCTCGATGAGAAATCGTTGGACAAGTCTAAATCTGCAATAATAGTTTGGTTGGTTGAAGTTACCTCAATTGAGGCAGAATCCGAATCCTCATCTTTTACCTCAACAGGTTCAAAAACATAACCACCTGAATTCAAACATAGATCTTTGATTACAATATTGTCAATATATGGAGCATAATTTAAAGCATACGTTCTAATGTCATCCGTCGCAACTTCAGCAATCACATAGGCCTTACCTGTATTAGGTTGTTGAGCAAAACCTGATTTAAAATCATCTATTGTACCGACACCAGTATTACTTGGATGTGCATTACTAAAAGTCGCCCCAGTCCATTCAAAAACTTGCGTATTGTCTGAAGCGGCATCTGTAGTCACCATAACCATTTTCTTACCACCCATGAAGGACACTTCAATATTTGTAACTAAAGGTCCGCTCATATTGATTCCTGAATTCACATTCATTCCTCCTCCATCATACTCGTAGTACATGACGGAGTCTGTAACATTATAATTGTTGGTAATAATGATTGGGTATCCGGAACCATCTCCTGCGACATCAATATGATTCGCTTGTGGGTTAGTCGAAAAGTTTGGTAACCCGTTTGCAAACTGAAAATTCCATGTCCCTATTGCTGAAGAAAACAATCCAATACCATCAAAAACCCCATCATTCGCAGCAACACCGATATAAACATCTGTACCGTTTACATAACCTGACACCATATTTACATAGTTGACTCCAGCACCTGCAGCTGACATGAAATCCAACTGAAGTGTGTCCCAGTTTGAGCCGGTCCATCCCATTAAATTCAAGTCCGTTAAATCACCATTTAAACCAACCAAATACAACTCTCCAGAGTTTGGATCTAGGAATAAATCTGTTGCTCCTTGACTAAAAATACCATTCATTAGTCCAGTTGAATAATCAATCGCACTCTGTGTAGTAGGGTCAATTTTCCAAACAAACTGATCCAATGAGGAGACTGAATAATAGATATAAAAATCATGTCCATCAGTTACCAAGTTCATGTCCTGAACTGTCTGGGAGTTAAAAGGACCCGTAACTTCTGACCACGACATGGAATTTGGGTCATATACCCAGAAAAAACCATTGTTTGGTCCGATGTTGGAAATAAACATTCCGACAAATCCTTCATTATTGACAGCAATTTTCTTTTTGTCAATATTGTTGAAATTCATTCCTACTTGATGCCAGTCCTGTGCGATCAGGGAAACAGACATTAAGCTCAGAAGTAAAGTGAATACTAACTTTTTCATTTTTATTTGCTTATTGATTTACGATTAATTTTGAAATTTTCTTGATGTTATTATTGGTTATTGTTAAGTAGTAAATCCCATTCTCAAATTGGTTCAAATCCAAGGTGAATTTTCTTTGTTGCTCTGAAATTGTTTTCACAACTCTTCCTCTTGCATCGATAATCTCTACATCAAACAACCCATTTGCAGATCCTGTTATGTGAACATTCGTTGATTCTTTAGCAGGGTTTGGATAAATGCTCACATCAAAATCTGTAGTATTCACATCATCCAACCCTAAACCAGATCCGTTAAATATTCCTGCTGATCTATTCGATCTTGTTCCGTTATAATCTTGAGCTTTTAATAAGCTAGACGAACAAGTTGATGCTAATGGGAAACCAAGTACATAGTCCAGATTTATTGTTGATGGTGGGGTATCAGTAAATGAAAATTGAGTGGAAGGATTGGTCCAAAGTAATTCAAATCCATTCACATCTGTATTTCTCCAACAGCTGATTGAAGTGTAAGTAAGTCCTTCATAGGCATCCCAAAGCAAATTGATGTTTCCACCCAATCCAAGGTTAATTGTAGCGTGAATTGTTTTGTGGTAATCTGATCGAGAAGATTCAATTCCACAATTGTTTACAGCAGAAATCTTATATCTCCAAGATCTCACCATAGGGGAAGCAATTGGATCGACAAATTCAGAATCTTCCGTATATAGAACAGAATCAATTTTCACGTAGACTCCTGCTTGGGAACCTTCTCTGTAAATGTTATAGTGCGAAATCTCCGTAGTAACTGGTTTCTCCCAAACTACTAAATTTCTTGTCGTTGCAGAATCAACTGTAACAGCGCAAATCTCAGGAGTCGCTGGTGAAGCGGGGTAAACAGTTGCTTCTCCCATACCCGTACAACCATTTTGATCTACAACCCAAACCGCATAAGTTCCAGCAGCAAGGTTTGAAATATCTTCCGTTGAAGCACCATTGCTCCACTCAATATAGTTTAAAGGAGCTGTAGTAGTGAATGACATGTTAATTGCTCCATCGTTTGTACAACCCGCATTTGTGATTGAATTGATCGTAACTACAGGAGCCCCATTATCATTCACAACACCAGTCCATTGATAGGCACAACCATTTCCATCAGTAATGTCACAAGTATACAGTCCTCCAAATGCACCTGTTAAATTTGGGGAATTGGAACCAATTGAATTATTGTCCTCGTCTCTCCAAGCGTAAGTGTAAGTGCCATCTCCTCCAGTAACTGTAAGAGTAATTGTCCCATCGGATGCACCACAAGCTGAATTCACTATTGAGGCAGAAGCCATGATTTCATTAGGAGCCATAACTTCAAAAGTTTCTGTTGCCACACAACCGTTTGCATCTTCAACGGTTACATCATAAGTTCCTGCTGTTAGGCCTGTAATATCTTCAGTTGAATAACCATTTGACCATAGAATATCGTAAGGACCAACTCCTGCGATAGTCAAATCAATCTGACCATTATTATCTCCAGGGCAATTTAAAGTACTTGCATTTCCTAGAAGGTTGATAGAAGAGTTTCCGATGTTAGCCACTCCTGTTGCCATACAACCATTATTATCTGTAACCGTTACGAAATACTGACCAGCTGGCAAACCAGTTAAATTGGTTGAATCCGCTCCTGTTGTCCAATAATAGTCGTAAGGAGCTGTACCACCAGATGCAGTTACTGTAGCTGTTCCGGTAGAATCATTACAACCTGCATCCGAATCCACTATTGTTGCAATCGGAGCTGGATTGATATTGAAACCAACTGGATGTTGATTAAAACAGCCCTCTGAACTTATGGTTGAATAGTAAAAAGTGGCCGGATTTGGGGCAATAGATGGGTTTAATATCCCATTAGAAGAAATATCTCCTGTAAAACTTCCCCCTGCAGGCATTAAATAATTTCTAAAATCGATTACGCCATTATTCTCACAAATGGCAAATCCTTGATAGGTATTGTAGATTGAGTCAACTGCTTTTACTAGAATATCTTCTTGATCTGAATTTTCTAATACTCCTCCAGATCTAAACAAATCTACATCCAAAGTTATAGATTCGTTTGTATAGACTTTTTGGCTTGAAATAGTCAAATCGTAATTAGGGAATGTAGCTAAATTTAACCCGGCTGAAGTTATCGTTCCAAGGGCATGAGTGACATTAAAAATTAGCTCAGAATTATCCAAATTCTCACTCTGAACCGTAACGGCACTCGGAATAATTTCGGTGATACCAGAACAAACTTCTAAGTTGGAGTTAATGGTAAAACCCACTGTTTGCCATGATTCATAAACCCAAATATCTCCATTTTCAATAAAGGCAACCACCGGCTCTCCATTCGATTTTAACTCTATTTCAGCACCCAATAAATTTCCTGTAAATGGATGTAATACTGAGGTAGTTGTTGCACCAGAGAAATCGTAATACCAAATTTCCCGGGTTGAGGGCCCTGTTTGTTTAGTTCCAAAAACGTAAGCTCCAAGATCATCCGCTGCAATATCAAACAACTCAAGATCGTCTGTAAAATCCATATCTGAATTGTAATTTAATGTTCCTGCATCGTACTGACTAATACTTATATTATCTGCACCTCCACGAGATAACAAAGCCGTCACATGAACATCATCTCCACCAGTATTTGTGCTTACATCCAAATCATTTTTTAAATGGTTGGGGCCGCCTGAAAAATAAGTGTGTTCTAGATTCCAAGCAGTTACATTTCTTTTGTACAATTCCGTTTGACCCACATCCGATAAAAGAAACCAGTCATTCCCGAATTCATCCGTTTCAATCTTTAGGTCTTCGTGAGCTCCAGTTGGAAAATAATTATAGGGATCATGAAAATACGACCCGTTGTGAATAGCAAAAATCCATTGATTGGTCCAAAAATTTTCATAGAAAGCCAATTGAACTACTCCTGAGGGTGACACATTAAAATCGTAAGGTCTAGCATGATTTGTTACAATTACTCCTTGACCAATATAACTTGATAAATCCTCCCAAGTAGTACCATTAAACTTATGAACTTTAATAAAATCAGAACCTGCGCTGTACCAGTAATAAGACACATAAACTGTATCCTGAACAACCTCTAATTTAATATCGAAAGGTGCAAGTTCTGTGAAATCAGCTGTACCTACAAGCACCCAGTTAGTTCCGTCCCATTTCTTGACAGATCCATAATCACTTTCCACATAAAACACATAGGGAACATCGTTTTCATCTAAAACGAAATCGACTTCAACAGGAGTTCCGGAATAAACTGGAACTGTCGGATTCCCAACAACTTGCCAATTTTGAGAATATGCTGAAAAAGTTGCTAGAAATAAAACTGATACAGCGAGTAATAGTCTTGTCATAGTTTATAAAGTTTAGTTTTCAACTAAAGAAGTGAAATACACTGCCTTAGCTCAAACGAACAAAATCTTTAATTGGTTGGGTCAAATTAATCATTCGTCGACGCAAAAGTACGAAATATCCATAAAAAGGACGATTTAAGCGAATAAATCTTTAAAAACTTCCTCGATTTTAGATACTTGAATGATTTCGATATTGTGGTTTTTTTGCTGAATCCCTTTATTGGAAGAGGATAAGATGATTTTTTCGTAGCCCAATTTTTCAGCTTCTGAAATTCTTTGATCGATTCGATTTACGGGTCTTATTTCCCCCGACAATCCAACTTCTGCAGCCAAACACACATTTTTATTGATGGAAATATCTGCATTTGAAGACAAAACAGCACAAACAACAGCCAAATCGATAGCAGGATCATCCACTTTAATTCCTCCAGCAATATTGATAAATACATCTTTTGCAGCAAGCTTAAATCCACAACGCTTTTCCAAGACTGCTAGTAGCATGTTTAATCTTTTTAGATCGAATCCGGTAGAACTCCTTTGGGGAGTTCCATAGGCCGCTGTAGAAACTAAAGCTTGAACCTCAATCAATATAGGCCTCAAGCCTTCCAAAGTAGCTGCAATTGACACCCCACTTAAACTTTCTTTGTTACCAGAAATGAGTATTTCCGATGGATTTTCAACTTGTCTTAACCCGTTGCCCAGCATTTCGTATATACCTAGTTCATTTGTAGAACCAAATCTATTTTTGATCGATCTTAATAATCGATACACATGATTTCGATCGCCTTCAAATTGAAGCACGCAATCTACCATGTGTTCCAGAACTTTCGGACCAGCGAGCGAGCCTTCTTTGGTAATATGGCCAATTAAGAATACCGGTGTTTCTGTTTCTTTGGCGAATCTCAAAAGTTCGGCTGTACATTCTCTTATCTGAGAAATGGATCCTGGACTAGACTCAATAAAAGAGGAATAAACCGTTTGAATAGAATCAACAACCAATAAATCGGGTTTGATTCCCTCTATTTGTTTGAAAACGTTTTGGATGTTTGTTTCAGTGAGAATAAAGCAATTTTCATGATCTATCCCGATTCTTTCGGCTCTCATTTTAATTTGAGATTCGCTTTCTTCGCCGGAAACATATAGGATTTTCTGATTTTTACTTTGAACCGCAATTTGAAGCATTAAAGTTGATTTACCAATACCGGGTTCTCCACCAAATAGAACCAAAGATCCTGGTACCAATCCACCTCCTAAAACACGGTTAATTTCATTATCAGAAAGCTCAATTCTTGATTCTTCTTTTTGTTCAATATCCTTAAGGTTAACCGACTTAGCCGTTCGAGAATCACTCTTTGAAAAAGCGACAACTGATTTCTTGTCTTTCGAAATAATTTCTTCTACGAATGTGTTCCACTCATTGCAGGACGGGCATCTTCCGAGCCATTTTGGAGACTCCTGACCACAGTTCTGACAGAAAAAAGTTGATTTGAGTTTTGCCATTCTAAGAATTTGCTTGTAAAATTAATCCAATGTTCAGTATGAAAGTCAGATGGGTTAAAATTTTTTCATCCAAAGATGAAATGCTCCAAGCGCTTGGCAAAAGATCAAGCATGGAAATCAGAGCTAATGGAAAAGATTTAGTTATGCTCAGAGAGGAGGACCAAGTGTATCTGATTCAGAATAAATGTCCACATCAGGGATTATCCTTGAAAGATGCAAAATGCGAAAACGGCATGGTGATTTGTCCCTTTCATCAATATCGGTTTTCCCTTGAAAATGGCCGAGGTCACGGCCTATATTTGGAAAGATATCCAGTTGAATACCGGGAGAATGGTGTTTTTGCCGGCTTTGAGTATTTCTCTATTTTTTGAAATCAGCCTTCAAACTCATATCCAAACTCTTAAAAGAATGTGTCAGCGCCCCAATACTGATAAAATCTACACCTGTTTTGGCATACTCAACTAAGGTTTCATCTGTAATTCCACCTGAGGCCTCAGTTTCATATTTGTTATCGATGATTTCCAAAGCCGTTTCGATATCACTTGGAGTAAAATTATCCAACATGATTCGATCTACATTTCCCGTTTTAAGAACTTGATCCAACTCATCAAAATCTCTTACCTCAATCTCGATCTTCAAATCTAGATTTTTCTCTTTTAAATATTGGTTGGTTTTTTCAATAGCAGGTTGTATTCCACCAGCGTAATCAATATGATTGTCTTTCAGCATCACCATATCGTATAAAGCATAGCGATGATTGTAGCCACCTCCAATTCTAACCGCCCACTTTTCCATGTATCGGATTCCTGGAGTCGTTTTTCTTGTGTCTAGTAACTTAGTGGAATAGTCTTTTACCATAGAGACATAAGTACTGGTTAAAGTCGCAATCCCGGACATTCTTTGCATGAAATTCAACATGAGTCTTTCCGTGGATAGGATGGATATCGAGCTTCCTTCAACGGTAAAAGCAATATCACCAGGCTTTACTTTCGTACCATCTTGAATGAAAATCTCCATTTTTAGATTGGGATCGTACAATTCAAAGATTCTTTCAGCCAATTCTACTCCAGCTAAAATTCCAGAATCTTTAACCAGCAATTTCGCTTTTCCTTTGGCATCTTTTGGAACCGATGCTAAAGAAGAATGATCTCCAGGACCTATGTCTTCTTTTAAGGCATTTAGAATGATTTCGTCTACAACTTTATCCATTCGACAAAACTAGAAATTTATAAAACAACTATGCATTGAATTACTTGCAAAAATTTTAAGTGCCTGAACTCCTTTTTATTATGTGTGCATTGTTTTTTATTTCACACAAAACGGGTCTTTTTGTTAGTTTTTATACTGTCCTGAAAATCTGTGAATTTGCCGTAAACAAAGGTAGTTTCGTCTAAAAATCAGTTTAAAAAATTGAAGTCCACCCTATTTTTGCGCAAAATTTAAAACCTGTGTGAAATTTAGTTTTGCGGTAAAACTGAACTTCAGACGCGTTGCTATAAAAATCATTATTATGAAAAAATTATTATTCTCATTAGCGATGGGGGTATTTTTGGGTTCAAATGCTCAGACCATTAATACATTCCCCTATTATTATGACTTTGAAGGAGAGATTCAAGGCTCAACTTCTGCAGGAGCAGCTTACACCATGCAAACATCGGACTGGGTCAATGCCAGTGGAGATGATGGAGACTGGACTTCTGATGCAGGTGGTACCACAAGTTTAGACACAGGGCCATCAGTGGATTATGACCCAGGAACAGCTTCAGGATTCTATATGTACATTGAAACTTCTACACCTATGTTTGGTGGAAAAGTAGCAATTCTTGAATCCGTAGACATCGATTTAAATGGAACAAATGCGGCTCAATTTGCATTTTCTTACCATATGTATGGATCTACAATGGGTACCTTAAATGTTGATATCACAGATGATAATGGTACGACTTGGCCTACCTTATGGACATTGACAGGAGATCAAGGAGATCTTTGGCACAGAGATACAGTCGATCTTTCAGCTTATACTGGAAGTGTTGTGAAACTTAGATTTCACGGAACAACTGGATCTAATTATTATTCTGACATGGCCATTGATGCCGTTCAAATCTATGATCTACTGACTACGGATGCTGGAATATCTTCAATTGATAGCCCGACATCTCCCGCTTGTAATTTAGGAAATGATGTATACGCTTCTATCCAAAATTACGGAACAGACACTTTGTTTAGTGCTGACATCAACTGGTCAATCAATGGAGTTTTGCAAACGCCAATTACTTGGAATGATACATTACTTCAATTTGAGGCAGCATCCATCTTAGTAGGATCTGCGCCAATTACAGACGGTGACACAATCAAAGTATGGACTTCAAACCCAAATGGTTCACCTGAAGGTGCTACTGGTGTTGGAAATGATTCTTCTACAGTAATTGTAATCGAAGGATTATCTGGTAACTATATCATTGGAGCTACTGGTGATTTTGCTAGTTTCAACGAAGCTATTTCTGAACTGGATTCCAGAGGAGTTTGTGGACCAGTAGTAATCTCTGCTGAAGATGGTATCTACAATGAGCAAATCACGCTTACTGAAATCTATGGTGCTTCTACAATGAATACGGTAACATTTAATTCAACAGCTGGAGTCTCTACTAATACAGCCATTACATACGCTGCAACAGGAACAGGAGATAACTGGGTAGTAAAATTAGATGGTGCAGACCATATCGTATTCAAAAACTTAAGAATAGAATCTAATGGAACAACTTATGGACGTGTTATTGTATTGGAGAACGAAGCCAATTACAATTTAATTGACAGCTGTTTGATTAAAGGAGACCAAGGAGTTTCATCAACATCTACCAACATGGCCCTTTTGTATTCTACATCTGGCGACATGGATTCTTACAATACAATTTCAAACAACCTCTTTTTGAACGGTTCTTATGGAATGTATTTTTATGGAGGAAGTACAAGCAATTTGGGTGTAGGAAATGTATTTGATAACAACTGGTTTTTGGATCAGTATACATACGGAATGCGTGTATACTATCAAGATGCACCGATTATCAAGAACAATTACATCAAAGTTTCAGGCAACTATACAACAGGATCCAACTACGGAATGTACATTGGGTATGGAGACAATGCCATGGAAATTTCAGGAAACCGAGTGGATGTAGCACAAAGAGGATATGGAATGTATATCTATTATTGTGATGGAACCAATGTAAATAGAGGACACATTTTCAATAATAGTATTTCTACAGGTGATTCTGCAAGCACAAGTACGACGTATGCTGTATACATGTCATCTTCAGACTATCAAGATTTCGAATTCAACTCTTTAAATGTAGTAGGATCAGGGACTACAACTAGAGGTTTATATGTTTCAGGAACTGATAACTTCATTTATTCGAACAATATCGTGAACAACGGTACAAATGGCTATGCAGCCTATTATTCTTCAGGAGTAGATGAAGCTGATCATAATAATTATTATGCACCGAACACTGACCTTATTTATATGGGAAGTGCGCAAGCTACATTAGCTGATCATCAGGCAAATAATGGATACGACTTAAACTCCTATTCTGTTGACCCAATGTTTACGGCTTGGGATACTTTGACGACTTGTACAGATGAATTGAACAATTCTGCACGAATGAATCCGAGTGTAACTGTGGATATAAATGGCGAAATCAGAGGTTCCATGCCAGATATTGGTGCATACGAATTTGAAGGTGTAACAGCTTTCACTTTAGGAGCCGATACTTCATTATGCAACAACCAAAGCGTTGTTCTTGGGGATATCAACTCCAACTCTCAATGGAACTGGAGTACAGGTGCAACAACAAATACCATTACTTTGACCGGAGCTGATGCTGATACAATTGCAGTAGAAAGAATTAGTCAATGTGGTACTGCACAGGATACTTTGATTATCACAAATATTCCTGACCCAATTGCTGGATTCACATGGAACGGAGTTTATATCACGGGTGTTTTTAACAGCACTTCAACTGAGGCGGATTCTTACCTATGGGATTTTGGAGATGGAAGTACATC
This sequence comes from Bacteroidia bacterium, assembly GCA_030427935.1. Classification (GTDB taxonomy): domain Bacteria; phylum Bacteroidota; class Bacteroidia; order Flavobacteriales_D; family Crocinitomicaceae; genus JAGQYP01. Next base: position 17,981 of record JAUICI010000050.1, read on the forward strand.
AACAGATGAAAACCCAACACATGTTTTCCCTTGGCAAGGAGATTATATTGTAACACTTACGGTAACTTCTGATTGTGGAACTTCTGTTTTCACAGATACTGTAAGCTTACTTACAGTTTCCATTGAAGAGAACGAAGCGTTTGAATACAAGCTTTTCCCTAATCCAACTAATGGTGAGGTGAATATTAGTTTTGCTCAAACCATTTCAGATGGACAAATTCAAGTGATTGATGCAACTGGGAGAATACTGCAAACTCGAGCAATCACAAACAATATGATGATTTTAAACTTGGCTTCTTACGAGAACGGATTTTACTTTGTAAAAATCCAAGCAAACGGAGAAACAAGAACAGAAAAAGTGGTTAAAAAATAATACAATCAATCATCTAGTTAGAAAAAGGCGGTTCGAATAGACCGCCTTTTTTTATTTCGAAAATCTATATTTTAGCAAAATGACATCAATCAAACAAATAGGTCTACTACTTCTATGCGCGCTTTTATTGTGGGCAGCTTGGCCTCCCTATTTGTTTGCACCCTTGATCTTCATTGGCTTTGTTCCTTTATTTTATGTTCTCGATGAACTTCATTTAAAAAAGGGGTTTAAAAAATACCTGCTTACATTTTTAGCCATCTATCTTCCCCTTTCTTTGTTCGCCACTTTAGCTTCCCTCTATGCTTGGGGAGATGTAAACATGAGTGTGTTTTTTGGTGTATTGATCAATTTCTTTCCAGTAAGTATTTTTCTTGCTTTTGGAACCTTTATCAAAAAAGGAATATACCGACACTTATTCTTTATTTTCGGATGGGCGACCATGGAAATTTTTCAGCTTTGGTGGGATTTTAATGCTCCTTTATTTCTGCTTTCGAATAGTTTAGCCATGTTTCCTAGTTTGATGCAGCATTATGCCATTTGGGGTGCTTTGGGAGGTTCCATGTATATTTTAGCAGTCAACCTATTTGTTTATTATGCTTTTAAGAACCCGAAATTCATGAATAGCAACTGGAAGTTTGCACGAGCAGTTATTATTTTACTTCCGAACCTGCTATCCATGATTACTTATGCAATTCCATCTTTTTCAAAACAAAAATATGATGTAGGTTTCATCATGCCACATTTTAATCAGTATCAGGAAAAATATTCTTTAGATCCAATGTTACTGGTGAAGCATTATAATGAACTTTATGCCGAACACGGATCTCCAGATGTAGATTTCATTATTCTACCTGAAACTGCAGTATTGAATAGTGGTTGGATTGAAAACTTGAATAAGCCATCAATTCCAAATCCTTTAGATTCTTTGCTACCTGGGAAAGAGCTTATTTTGGGATCTTACTTTTTTTCCATCTACGAACCCAAAGGGGAAGATATTCCTTATTACGTTCGTTATGATTCGATTTCAAAAGTTCATTTTTTAACCCACAATTGTGCCATATACAGATCGAAGAATAATCATTATCAAATTCGAGCAAAGGAGAAATTCATCCCTTTTCATGACGCAATGCCTTATCCAAGCCTTCTGATGTTTACTGAACGTTGGATCAATAGGGTTGGTGTTAGAACTTACATTGCCGACTATCCCAAAGTTCCATCTGAAGTGATTACCACAGAAAAAGGCTTGAAAATGTACAATTTACTCTGTTTCGAAGGGTATTTCTCCAATATTATGGTAAAGGAATCGGATTTGGACTTCATTACCGTTATTGCCAATGAAAACTGGAATGACAAAGACAAAGGTAAGATGCAATTTTTCCGTTATATGGTTCCAAGAGCCATTGAAGCGGGCAAACCTTTACTCAAAGTCTCTAATTCTGGTTATTCTGGATATATCTCCGAAAAAGGAGAATTAAAGGCATTTTATGGCTACGATAAACCAAATTTTCAAATCGTTACAATCGATAAAGTAAATGGGTCTTCCCTTTACTCTAAAATTTTCACACTAATTGACGTTATTGTTATTTTAATAACATTCCTCCTTCCTTTTTCAAATTTCTTAAAATCTAAATGAGGGGTTATCCCCTCAATTCAGTAAAATAAGGTGTTTCAGGCTCTTTTTTCGGCAACTACATTCTTAATTTTAACGTTGGCTTAATAAAGAATCAAATCATGTTTAACACTCTACTAAGAAATTCACTTATCCTAAGTGGACTCATTTTGAGCAACTTATTGTTTGGAGGAGGTAATCCAACAGCGGATTTTACTGTAACACCATCCACTGCTCCGACTGGGACCACTGTTTGTTTCACAGATCAATCGACGGCAAACGACCCGCCTCTTACGGCTTGGTTGTGGGAATTTGATGGTCAAGCACCAAACTCGACGGCTCAGAATCCACCCTGTGTTACTTACAATACGCCTGGTACCTATCAGGTTTGTTTGACAGTAACTGAAGATGATGGAGACGACAATCAGGATTGTCAAACCGTGACTATTTACGACGAATACAATATTGGTAATGAAAACGGAAACACAATCACTTCTTGTTCTGGAATGGTAACAGATCCTGGTGGTTTCTCAGGAGATTACGGGAATGGTCAGAATAATACAGTGACTTTTTGCAGTGGCTCCACGGACTTCATGCAATTCCAAATGCAAATGATTGATCTTGCAGCCGGTGATCAAATCAATATTTACGAAGGAACGGGAACAGGTGGAAATCAAATTGGTTCTTATACTTCTGCAAATAATGGTCAGACTCCTGCCCTCGTTGGTTTAGACAATTGTATTACAATAGAATTTATCTCTGATGGAGCTGGAACTGCACAAGGATTTATGGGTGTTATTTCTTGTGTACCTGACAATTACTATGTCATTTCAGGGTATGATGGTCAGGTAATTACTGATTGTA
>JAUICI010000051.1 GCA_030427935.1 Bacteroidia bacterium
AAATGCGGTTCCTTTTGTTTTGGATGAAATGCTTGTTCAAGACATTGATACGGAGGAAGACTGGAATATTGCAGAAGCCAAATACCGATTAATGAATGAGAAATAAACTGATTTTTAGAGCGGAAGGTAATGCGGAGATCGGTTTAGGTCATTTGTACCGATTATTGGGTTTACATTCCATTCTGAAAGATTCGGAAGCTTATTTCGTAACGAGTTCGAAGAGTTTAACCTCATTTTTTCCAGAAAATATCCATCACATTGAGATTTCAAAAGATGTTAATTCTGAATTGGATTGGCTTGCAGACACTTTTGATCCAAAGGACTGTATTCTAATTACAGACGGCTATGACTTCGATTATGCCTATCAACAAAGAATAAAAGAATTGGGGTTCAATTTAATCGCAGTGGATGACTTTATCAAAAATGATTATGCGGCCGACGTCATTCTAAATCCCGCACCAATTCAATCTTCAAATAAATTCAAATCAAAAGAATGTTACGGAATTCCCTATGCACTTCTGAGAAAAGAATTTATCCATGAAGCTCAGAAAGGCAGAAGTTTAAAAGAGATTCGAAAAGCCTTCGTTTCTTTCGGTGGAAGCGATTACAATAAGCTCGCTTTAAAGACGACTCGAATGCTATTGGAAATGAATCTTTTTGATGAAATCCATGTTCTTTCAGGTGTTTCGGCATTAGAAGATCTTCAGAATGCGTTTCAAGACCATTCCAACGTTGAAATTCATCACAATCTTAACGTAAATCAGCTAATTGAATTAATGAAAAAATGCCAGTTGGCAGTCGTTCCGTGCTCAACGATTTCATATGAAGTTAGTTGTTTAGGCTTATTCGTTTTGGCGGGTTATTATGTAGACAATCAAGAATTAATTCATGAAGGATTATGGCGTCAACAATTGATTTTTGATGCCGGAAATTATAATGAAATGACTTCTGAAAAAATGAACAGTCTCGTACGATCAATCATAAACTTAAGCGATCATGAAAAAAGCCAATATCTCGAAAACCAAGCCAAGCATTTTAACGGTAAACAAATAGAAAACTTGAATCACTTAGTTGATTCCTTGAGATAGTCTTGGTAAAGTTTAGAAAGTGTATTTACCTTGATATTCAACCAATTTTCTCCCAAAAACTCAACAAAACCTGCTTTATTCGAGGAATGATGCGCACTCCCCTCACCCATTTGATCTTTGGCTTCAACCCTGCATTCTACAAGGTCTTCGGCATGCTGAATAAAAAGATCTTCAATATTGACTACCAATTTAGAATAGCTGGTTTTTAAATCATCTTCTGCACTAAAACTGACCTCTTTTTGAAGTAAAATCTTTCCCGTATCCAAACCTTCATCCACTTGGTGAATCGTCACTCCTTTTGGAGTTTCCTCGATAAAACTCCACAAATTCGGATCGGCACCTTTATTCCAAGGCAAATAAGAAATATGCAGATTGATTACTTTTTCCGGAAGCAAATCCAAAACCTCTTTCTTGATGATATGGCGATAACCAAAACTGACAATAAACTCCACTCCATTTGACTGTAAATAATCTATGCTCAGTTTATCTGAATAAGTCAGCACCTCATAATTCATCGATCTCAAATGATCTATGATTCGACCTTCTTCATAACCAACTACAAGTATTTTCTTCGGCATTTTTAATGGGTTTATCCTTCAGCTAAAATAAGGATTCTACGATTAGTTTTCGAAATTAACATATCTTTGGAATTAGCGGGCAACAAGAGTGCTTTAAAAACGTCTTTAGGATAGCCAATTTGGATATGAAGGATATAATTTTTGGAAAAGATCAAGTGTTTATCATAGCTGAACTATCAGCAAATCACAATCACGATAAACAAGTCGCAATCGATACCATCAGAGCTGCAAAAAAAGCTGGGGCTGATGCAATTAAATTGCAAACATATACGGCAGACACCATCACCATGAATGTGAAACGACCTGAATTTCAGATCAAAGGAACGATCTGGGATGGCCAGTATTTGTATGATTTGTACAAGCAAGCTTACACCCCCTGGGAATGGCATAAAGAACTGATGGAGGTCGCTGCTGAAGAAGGACTCGTTTGTTTTTCTTCCCCATTTGACACGACTTCAGTCGATTTTTTGGAAGACTTAGATGTCCCTGCCTATAAAGTAGCTTCATTTGAAATCACAGATTTAGTTTTACTCGAGCATATCGCGAAAAAAGGGAAGCCCATGATTATATCTACAGGGATTGCAACCGATTCAGATATCGACAAAGCTTTGGATGTTTGTCGAGCAAATGGTGTAAAGGATTTAGCTTTATTAAAATGCACCTCCTCTTATCCGGCGAAAGTAGAAGACGCCAACTTAATCATGATTAAAGATTTAAAAGAACGCTTTGGGGTTGAAGTTGGACTTTCCGATCATTCTCTTGGTTTGACAGTTCCAATCATGTCCGTGGCTTTTGGAGCCAGAATCATTGAAAAACATTTCATTTTAGATAAATCTTTGGGCGGACCAGATGCTTCATTTTCTCTGAATCCAGAAGAATTTAAGCTCATGGTAGATCACGTCAGAGAAGCAGAATCGGCAATTGGACAAGTAGATTATTCCCTCGACGAAAAGAAAATTCAATCTCGTAAATTCTCGAGGTCCATTTTTATTTCGAAAGACGTCAAAGCGGGAGAAACAATCACGGAAGATAATATTCGGATTGTCAGACCTAATGCGGGAATGGCGCCAGAAAATTACTACGATGTTCTCGGAAAAACTTTCGCGCAAGATTATTCCGAAGGAGAACCTCTTCTTGAAAATTGCGTTAAGGCATAGATGGGAATCATAATCAAACAGTCCATTCGAAATGTAATTCTCGCTTATGCTGGAACGATTTTCGGCTTTATCAATGCAAGTATTTTGATGCCCAAATTTCTTGCAGAGGAACAAGTTGGATTGTTAGAATTCATTGATAAAACAGCTAAAATATTCGCGGCTTTGGCCTCGATTGGTTTCCCACTGGTGATCATCGTTTTATTCCCTAAATACAAGCAGAGCTCGAATCAAGGCGGTTTTTTGACCTTCATCACTATGGTCTCTCTTATCGGAATTGGATTGGGTCTAACCGCCTACACCATCTTTTACGAGAATCTTCTAGGAGATATCCAATACGCGAAATCTTACTATTTCTTTAGCATTGGTTTCATGATTATTTTCAGTTTTAGATTGATGTTCGTGAACCTTGATCCCTACCTGAAAATGATGACGAAAACCGTGATCGGCGCATTGCTTGAAAACCTCTTAGCTAAGCTGCTTTTTACCTTTGCTTTGATTGCTTACGTTCTAGGTGTTTTCAATTTTGATATGGTTTTCTGGGCTCGGGTTTTTGTCTTGGCAGTTCCCGGGATTGGACTCATCATCTACCTCGTTTATATCAAGGAAAAGTTCTTCGATTTCAAGTACCGTCAGCGCTATATTCGAAATCGAAAAGAAATTGCAACAGTCGCCACACACGGAGTTATTGGAAGTTTAGGTGCCATGTTTGTTTCCAGTATTGACTCCTACATGATTTCGTATATCATGGTTGATCTTAAATGGACGGCCATTTACGCGACAAATTATTTGTACGGCGCATTTATTGCGATTCCTGCCATGGCTATTCGAAGGATTGCGGCTCCCGTATTGAGCAATAGCTGGAAAGAGAAAGACATGGAAAACATTCGCACCGTCTACAAGAAAAGTGCTTTAACTATGCTAATTTTTGGGATGTACGTTTTACTCGGAATCTGGTATTGTATCGACTATGTTTACGATGTGATTGGAGGAAATTACTATTTAGGAAAAAATGTAATCCTACTGATTGGAATCGGACACTTATTTGAATTGGGATCGGGTGTGAACGAGCAAATTCTTGGAACGTCCAAAGACGATTATAAAGTCATCATGTGGGCCAATGTTTCTTTACTGGTTTTTGCCATAACCATGAACCTTATCCTGATTCCAAACTACGGAATTGAAGGAGCTGCTTTTGCTACTGCACTGAGTTATGCCTTCGTGAATTTGATTCGTTTCCTTTACTTGAGAATTAAGTACAAACTATCCTCGATCTCTCTGCAATTGATCGGTGCCTTTCTAGTTGGACTCGGACTCTTTTTTGCCTTTATGCTGATTCCGAAGTTTGGAAATCCTTTGATTGGAATTTTGACTACCGGTGGAATCGTCACCGTGGTGTATTGGTCCTTAATTTTTGCTTTTAGATTTAGTCCCGACATCAATAATGTGACTCGTGATGTGATTATTCGAATCATTGGAATCTTCAGAAGATAAATGAAGAAGGAATTCAAATATTTCAAGATTTACAAACCTTATGGAATGCTCTCTCAGTTTTCAAAAAGCAATCCTGGGGAGCTAACTTTGGCTGATTTGGACTATGATTTCCCAAAAGATGTTTACCCAGTTGGCCGACTCGATAAAGACAGTGAAGGCCTATTAATTCTGACAAATGACAATCAGTTCAAGCACCAAATGACCGATCCCAAATTTGAATCCGAAAAAACCTATTGGGTTCAAGTTGATGGCGAGGTTTTAGCTGAAACGCTTTCCCGATTTGACAAAGGAAACATTGAAATCAAATTGAAAACGGGAATCTACAGATGCAAACCCGCAAAAGCAAAGATTCTAGAAGCATCTGAAACCAAAGATATTCTAGAAAGAAATCCTCCCATTCGGTTCAGAAAAAATATTCCTACTACTTGGTTAGAAATCAAGATCACTGAAGGAAAGAATCGTCAAATTCGAAAGATGACGGCACAGCTGGGTCACCCTACCCTGAGACTTATCCGAGTTGCTTCAAAAGAAATTTGTATAGAAAGTTTTGAGATTGGGCAAGTTGCTGAAATCAAGAAACCTTAAGGATCGATCTTGGTAAAACTCCCAAAATTATAGTCGGTTTTTCCTGACTCAAAATCTGGGCTATGGGCTTTGTAATACAAGCGAGAATTAAATTTATTGAGTGCTATTCTCAGAATTCTTCCGAAAAGATCGTTTTGACCTTTTTTCAATGTTTTTATTTCTTTTTTCTCTACCCCATATTTCTGTAACATGACTTCATCGGCGAAATATTTGTCAATATGCGCACTACCTGAAAACAATAGCAAGCAAGCATACTCCGAAATTCGTCTCATTTGATGATTCACTTCTTTACGGGCGTTTTTGTAAAGAACGGAATCCGAAGGATAACCAATTCCCGAGAAAGCAAAATCTTGCCAAACCATAATTCCAAGAGAATCGCAAATTTCATAAAACTCATTCTCGGGATAACCACCTGAGCCATGAACATTGATTAAGTTCACATCCGTCTGTACAACTTTCTCTAGAAAAGAATGATAAAACTCTTTTTGTTTTTTAGGATCCGCGATGTACTGATTTTTAAATAAAGTCGCATTAAAAGTGACCTCCATACCTTCCATTTCAAAACTGAACTCTTCTTCTACTTTGGGATTTTGAATCAGTTCAATTTTATGGAAATTAATACGGTAATCAACCTCTGTATCCTTTGTATATTCACGATCATTCAGTCTTCTAAAACTGATAGTCATTTTATCCTTGAATGAATTTTGGTCTCCCATTCCTTTTGGGTACCAATACTTAAAATCATCTATAAAAAAGGTCCAGATAATGTCGCGATCACTTCCAGTTAGAATTTTTTCTTCTTGAGTAAAATACTTCGACTCAAACTTAAAAGCACCGGATTCCATGACATCGGCATGTACCTTTATTAAAATTTTAGCTCTGCCATCACTTTCAGAAAGCAATTTAAAATTGACATCTCTAATCTCGATATGATCATAAGCTTTTATTTTGATTCCCCCATAAATTCCAAAATCCGAATCCGGAGAATTCCGATGCATATACCTCGGTTTTCGCTCGTGCATCTCGATATCCAATCTTTGTCTGGCTGGTGAAAAAGAAACACCCGCTTTTTTCCACATTTTCTCAAAGACCCATTTCGCTGGTGTAAACTCTAAGATGATTTCATTTTCACCAGGAAGTAAATTATCCTTGATTTCAATGTCTGCCCCGATAAAGAAATTTTCCAAATCTCCCATCTTATCGTCATTCACCAAAACAGAACAATAAGTATCGACATGATCAATCGCCAATCTCACGGATTTTTTATCTAGAAGTTCAAGAGGAATATCAATTTTCTTTCTGAAACGAACATATTCAACAGGGGGCGCAGTTCCTAGAATACTGGAAATGGTATTTGGTAATTCACAAGACTTCCAGGAACCAGAATTCCCAACTTTGTATTCCCATTCTCCACTTAAGTCAATTTCTTGAGCCGAACTCAAAAAAGAGAACAGAATGAATATGAAAAAAAGTATTCTCATGTGTTGATTGATCAGTTTCCAAATTTAATACTTATTTGTTTTGATTAGCAAAATCTCTAAAAATCAGTCATTTTACTATGCATTCATAGAAGCTGAAACTGTTAAACTTCTGTTAAGTAATGTTAAAGATGAAATTAGAATGTAACAAATTGTATAATTTAGTGTTACATAATAAAGCAACAAAGTAAATTTTCATTTGATCCCCCGACCGGGGCGATCTTAAAGCAACAAAGTAGTCTTGCCGCCCCTCCAGAGGGCGGCTTTTTTTTGTAAACAATTTTCATCACCTCATAACCATTCTGAATTTCAAACCACACAGATCCCTTCTATCCTTATCCAAGACTGAATTCAACTGACCAAGAAAACTCGACCTTAAGACCACTAAACTTACACCAACCCTACCTAATTCAATCTTTAGTCCCCCCAACATCATACATTCATCGATATTTTTAATATTTTAGCCGATTCAATTTTCGTTGATGAAATTTACTCGAAAGAAGAGCATCATACTAATCACACTGTTTTCAGCAATTTTTGTTGTCCAAACTTTCTTTGCCACGAAAACGGGATTTGATCACAATTTTGATACTTTTTTCCCTGAAGAAGGAGAAGATACTGAGTATTTCAATCATTTTAGAGATGTTTTTGGATCAGAAAATGATTTCTTGATCATTGGAATTGAAAATAACGAAGGTATTTTTAAAAATGATTTTCTAATCAAGTTAGATAGTTTTACCAGTGTTCTCGGGAAAGTTGAAAACATAGAATTCGTTCAATCACCAACCAATCTGTACTTTGTTGTAAAGGACATGTTTGGATCCATTTACGAGATTCCTTACATCCACATCAATGATGAAGAAAAGCTGAAAAACGATTCGACGCAGCTTATGAAGTCCACCACCATGATTGGAAGCTTCATTAGCTCGGATGCAAAATCTGTCTCGATTTTCGTAAAACATAAGGACGGATTAGAACTCGAGGAGTCACAAAAGCTGCTGTCAGATTTAAAAGAAAAAACAGACGAGTTTCAGTTTGATAGCACCCACATGGGTGGTCGAATTGTCGGGCATGTCTACTTTACCGAGCTTACTTCCACCGAAATCGTCATTTTGGTAGCAGCAAGCGTGGTTTTAATTATCATCTTTTTATTTATCACTTTTAAGAGCTGGTATGGAATTTTGATTCCTTTTGCTGTTGTTGCTTCTACCGTCATATTTGTGATTGGATTGATGGCTGAAACCGGTAAAAACCTCAACATCGTATTAAATGCATTACCAACAGTGCTGATGGTTGTTGGAATCTCTGGAGTGGTCCATTTCTTGTCCAAATATTTACAGGAATTGAGAAAGGGCTTGCATAAAATGGAGGCGCTTCATAAGACGTTTAAAGAAGTTGGATTCGCTTTGTTTTTCACTTCGATGACGACGATCGTTGGATTTGCTTCCTTGACGACTTCAAACATTCCTCCAATTATTACTTTCGGTCTTTATACGGCGATTGGAGTCGCTTTTTGTTTACTCCTCTCCTTATTTTTCATGCCTTCGATTCTGCTACTGATGAAGGAACCGAAACTGAATAAGACGTATAAAGAGGGGAAACTATGGGATCACAAACTTAGAGATGCCTTTTTATGGTTGATTCGAAATAAAGTACTGGTTCTTATTTCATTTGGGATTATTGTTGCTGTTTCTGTTTGGGGAACACTTCAAATCAAACCAAATAATTACATCATGGAAGATCTGAAGGAGGATAATCCGATGATGAAGAGCTATAATTTCTTGGAAGAAAACTTTGCTGGTGCCAGACCTTTTGAACTGGGAATTCAACTGAAAGACACTTCGAAATCTATCTATGATCCGGAAATCGTAAGACTCATTAATGAGATTGAAGAATTTGCCATTCAAAACTATGAGCTGGGTGGTGTTTTCTCTATTCCAATGATGGCCAAATCAACGAATGTTGGTAATCATGGTGGTATGCAGGAATATTTTGAATTACCTGAAAAAGACAAGGAACTTAAAAAGATTTTAAAAGACATCCGAAGATATGCGGATGATGAGAAACTAGAAAAAATTGTGGATTCAACCCATACAGAAACAAGAATCTCTGCAAGAATGGCTGACATGGGATCATACAACACAGCGCCGCTGCATGCAAAATTCTTGGAGTTTGTGGATCAACCTAGATTCAAAGAAGCTTTGGATGTTCATATAACGGGTGGACCGTATTTAATGGAACTCAATAACGAAATGTTGGTGACCAATGTGGTAACCGGTTTAATCATTGCTTTCTTGATTATTGGCATCATAATTGGAATCATGTACAAGTCATTTACAATTATTTTGCTAACACTTATTCCAAATATTATCCCACTATTGATGATTGGTGCAATCATGGGCTTCACTGGTATCGACCTAAAATTATCGACTTCCATTGTATTTACAATTGCTTTTGGAATTGCGGTAGATGATACCATTCATTTCTTAAGTAAATATCGAATTGAACTTCGTAAAGGATTCTCCAAAATGATTGCTTTGAAAAATACATTCGAAGGAACAGGAAAAGCCATTGTGCTGACGACGATCGTATTAAGTGGTGGATTCTTAACATTATGTGTATCCGATTATCTTGGGTCTTTTTATATCGGAATCCTGGTTTCGTTGACACTAGTTTTCGCACTTCTTTCAGATTTAATCTTATTGCCCGTACTCTTAATTTTATTTTATAATCCTAAAATCAAAAAGAAATGAAAAACCTGATCGTATTCTTAGCGCTAATTTGCAGCTTTTCGCTTTCTGCACAGACTTTCACCAAATGGGACTATGCTGGAAAATGGAGAACTTATGATGATAAAACAGGTAAGCCCAACGGAAAAGTGGAAATCTATTTTTCAAAAGGTGTAATTAAAGTAAAAGTATTGGAAGGACCTTATGTCTACAATGAAGACGGAAGCCTAAGAAAAGATGTTAAAAACCCAGATCCAAAGAAAAGAAACCGATACATTAAGGGAATGAATTTTCTTTATGGATTCCAATGGGATGAAAACAACAGAAGGTTCATCAAAGGTAAAGTCTATGATTCCAGAACAGGCAACACCTATTCAGCCAAACTTGAATTAGTGGAAAAAGATAAATTGAAATTAACCGGATACCTAGGAATCACCCTTTTCGGAAAAACAGTCCACTGGACAAGACTTAAGTAATTCGAAATTTTCAATTCGGAATGCGGAATTATTATTTTGAACTTGACCATCCCCTCCTTACCCTGGACTGAAGTCACAGGGTTAAGGAATCTCGAGTGTTGATAGCACTTGTTTTTTTAGAGTTTGATAAGACTGCAGTATCTTCGTTTACCACTAAAATCGAGCAGAGCCTCAACAGAACTCATCAATAGGTTGAAACCTAGTACCAAGCCTTTATTGCAAACACTAATCCTTCATCCTTCATTCTTAACCCTTCCATCCTTACCCCGGACTGAAGTCATAGGGTTAAGGAATCTCCAGTTTTGAAAGCACTCGTTTTTTAGAGTTTGATAAGACTGCAGTATCTTCGTTTACCACTAAGATCGAGCAGAGCCTCAACAGAACTCATCAATAGGTTGAAACCTAAAACTAAGCCCTTATTGTAAACACTAATCCTTCATCCCTAATTCTTCATTTTTAATCTTTAATCTTTAATTTTTAATTAAATAGCTTCTTCACCACCTGATACGCCTTTTTCTCGCGACCATAATAATCGATCACACTCCAACTTGGTCCAGGCCAGCAGTCGTTCAGTTGCCAGAACATCGTTCCCATGCAATGGGGTTGGGCTTTCATGTGGGCACTAATGGCAATCTCCATGGCTTTAGCTTGCACATCCTGACTTCTTTCCACAAATTCTTCAAAAGTCTTGGGTTTCTTGTAGTACTTTAGAATTTGCCTCATGATTTCCTCATTTCCGATATAGGATTTCTGCCTGTTTTCCATGACTTTAGAATTAAGCTTCTGATCTTTCGGTTCACAAAAACTATTGATCGTAGCCATTTCTGGATAAGATTGAAAGCCATATTCCACCATGAATCTTCCCACATTCTTTTCATAATCTTCAAAGGACTCTTTACCATGCCACACGCCCCAATAATGCATGCTGGAGTGGTTGAAGTTCTCTGCAGTACCCCAATTACTTAGTGGCGAAGTAGGTGTATAAATAGCAGACGGATTGTACATTTTTAGTAGTTGTGGAATTAATTCATGAAAATACATTTGGTAGGTTTCCCAAATTTCAGTTGAATCTTTTGCGCTCCAGCCAAACTGCTTTTGCCATCCCCAATTATTCCAAGCGACTTCCATCTCATTATTTCCACACCATACGGCAATTGAAGGATGGTTTCTTAATCTCAAACAATTGTACATTATTTCTCCCTCAATCGAATACTGGAGTTCTTTTGGGTACATGCTGCCTGCGAACATAAAGTCTTGCCAAACCATAATCCCTTTTTCATCACATAGATTATAGAAAATATCCTTTTCATAAACTCCTCCTCCCCAAACACGAAGCATGTTCATATTCGCTTCATCCACCTGATTTAGAAGTTGGTGGTAGTTTTCATCTCTCACACTTGGCAAGAAAATATCTTGAGGTATGTAATTGGCTCCTTTGATGAACACAGGCCTTCCATTCAACTTAAAATAAAAGGATGTCCCGATAGAATCTTTTTCATTGATCAACTCTACAGTTCGAATACCAAAATTGAATTCTTCACGATACAAAACCTCACCTTTTGAACTCAGCATTTCAAGATGTGCCTCGTACATATTAGGATCCCCTTCTCCATTACACCACCAGAGTTTCGGATTTTCAATATCAAAAGCAATTCGAAAATCACGCCTAAAGCCCGTAATTTTATCCTCCAGAGTGTCTCCGTTTATGATTAATCGCGCTATAGGATTTTCTATAATTCCCGAAGCCAAAGCAGTAAAAATCAATTTAGCCTTGTTGTCTTCAATGGAATGCGTGTATATGTGTGGGTGAAGTATCTGAACATTGAAAAATTCAATTTTAACATCCCGCCAGATACCACAGGTCACAAAACGTGGTCCCCAATCCCAACCAAAATGATAAGCTGCTTTTCGAATCCAAGGACTTCGTTTTTCTTTTACCGTTTCACAACCAGCAGGTAGATCATATTTTCTTTTTTGATAGCGTTCGTCCTGACTTAAAGGAAGAAAATGGACCTCTAAGATATTCTCGCCAATCTTCAACTGCTCTTTCACCCGTTCCCGAATACCTGTATGCATATTGTCAGATTCGAACAAAAATGCTCCATTGAGAAAAACTTTTGCATAGGTATCTAATCCCTCAAAAATCAAATCTACGTCTTGATAATTAAGCTGTTCCTTTTTGATAGTAAATTCCTTCCTGTAGATCCATGTCTCATTCTCAATCCACTGATATTTCAATTCATTATTGGCCCAAAATGGATCTTCGATCATGTGGTTACGCATCAAATCTAAGTGCACTACTCCAGGGACGATGGCTCGACGATATCGAATATCATCTTTCTTTTTAAAACTCCAATCGGAACCGTTTAAAGAGATGGATTCTTGTCCATAGTTTAAAATGAAAAATGAAAAATGAAAGATTAACAATGGGAGGAATCGATATTTTATTAACTCTCTCCTCATTTTTCATTTTTAACTTTTAATTTTTCATTAATCCCCCGGATTTTCTCCTCATCCGGAACCGTCTCAACTCCCATGCCAAGCTCTGCTTCTTGCCTTGCTTTATGTGAAGTAAAATGTAAGGCATGCACTCCTATTTCTGCAAGTTCTTCAGCATTATCAGCATTGACACCACTTCCTGCCATGATCTGAATTCTTCCATCAGCCATATCAACCAAATCTTTAATCTCATAAATGCCTTCTATCGCTTTTGCTTTTCCTCCGGAAGTCAATATTCGTTGAGCCCCCATGGAAATCAGGATCTCTAAGGATTTGATAGGATACTTGACAAAGTCAAATGCTCGGTGAAAAGTGATTTCCAATCCTAGATCCCGCGCTTTCCTGCATAGTTTTTGAGTATGCTCTTGATGGATTTCATTTCGGTCATTTAGACAACCGAAAACAACTCCTTTGGCTCCATTTTCTTTAGCCATCAGAATATCTGAAATCATAATTTCTATTTCTTCATCAGAATAAACAAAACCACCTTCCCTGTGACGAATCATCACATGAATTTCAATATCAAGGGAACTGCACTTTTGAATTAAAGCTGGACTTGGAGTTAAACCTCCAACTGAAAGTCCTGAGCATAGTTCTACTCGTTTGGCTCCGTATTTTTCGGCCAACTGGCAAGTTTCATAACTGTCTGCACAAACTTCTAAAATCATTTGACTTGTATTTCATCTAAAAATAACCAACAATCCTGACCCGCAGCTTCATGCCAATCAGGAACTTTTCCATAATTTTCTACAAACACGCGCAAATACCGAGCTTTCTTAGTATCAATAGGTGCATTGCCAAATTGAATCCAAACTTGTTTCTTATTGTAGGGCTTGACTTCTCCAAAAGATTTCTCTGTCAGTACTTTCCAATCTTGACCATCAAGAGAATATTCAATTTTCATCTTTTTCGGTCTGAAAATCCATGAATTCTGGTATTGATTAAACCGCATAATTACGGCTGAGAATTCCTTAATCTTTCCAAGATCCAACTCTACATCTAAATCCTTACCCCAGAATCCTTGCCAATTCCCATCGCGAAATTCGATAGTCCCAGTTCTTCCATCCACCAAAGCGGTTTCACCTGCAGCTTCATAGTGCGAACTAAAAGCTTGTTTGTATTTCACTTTCGCTCCAATGGCTTTGTGTTTGGTAAAAAATTGTTCGACTGGAGCTCCATACTGTTTACCATTCTTAAAAACTTTCACGTTGAGTTTCCAATCGCGAACTAAAAAGGTGTCCAATTTCATGTCTGTATAAACTGAATAATCTCCGTCTAATTCCAAGTCTTCTCCATCCCAACGAATCTTGTAAGTCACTCCAGGAACTTCCGACTTGATTGTCGCATAAATCTCTCCATCCTTCACAAAGGAATGAATCTTTGCGGGAATCGTTTCTAATCCGTAATTCACGTCTAATTTTTCAAGCAGAGGGTAATGATACTGAACGCGATCATAAAATTCTTCATATCCATCTTCTCGAATATAATCCCACAAGGCTTCAGACATTGCTAGGATTCTAGGAAACACTTTGGAATCCAAACTCGCTTCATCCGGTATATGCTCAGACCACAAATTACATTCCGCACCGATGATATTGAATCGATTATCGTATTCCAACTCATCGGGATAAGGATCGAACTCAAACACCCTTTTAAGATCAATTGCATCCAAACCATAATCAAAATAACAATGTGAAGTTGGAGACATGATTACCTGATTTCCTTGTCTTGCCGCTTTGATTCCTCCATCAAACCCTCTCCAACTCTGAACGGTTGCTGTTTTCGAAAGTCCTCCCTCTAAAATCTCATCCCAACCAATCAATTCTCTACCATTCTTTTGAAGAAATTTTTCTATTCTTTGGATGAAATAAGATTGTAATTCATGTTCATCTTTTAAATTTTCATCTTTGATTCTCTTCTGACAATCCGCACAATGCTCCCAACGAAACTTAGGCGCTTCATCTCCTCCTATATGAATGTATTTTGATGGGAATAAGTCCATCACTTCGGTTAAAACATCTTCCAAAAACTTGAAAGTAGAATCCTTTCCCGCACAATAAATCTCCTTGAAAACACCCCAATCATTTACAACCTTAACCTGTTTTCCAGTGCACGACAACCAAGGATAAGAAGCAACCGCTGCTTGGGAATGTCCAGGCAATTCAATCTCCGGAATCACGGTAATGCCCCGTTCGGAAGCGTATTTCACGATATCACGAATCTGATCTTTGGTATAAAACCCTCCATATTTACTTCCATCAGGTTCTGTTCTACACGCCCCCACTTCAGTCAGTTTCGGGTATTTATCGATCTGAATTCGCCACCCTTGATCTTCAGTTAAATGCCAATGCAAGACATTCATTTTGTATAAAGCCATTAGGTCCAAATACTTTTTGACTGTCTCAACGGAAAAGAAATGCCGAGCGCAATCCAAGAGCATTCCACGGTGTGCAAATTTGGGTTTGTCTTCCATAAGCATCGTTGGAAGAGTATAAACGTCAGCATAGTTTTCCTCATGCTTTTTCATTGTGTACGGATTGGATCGAGTTGAAACCGATGATTTTGGATTTCGAAACCCCTCTTCCGTGAGCATTAATTGGATTAAAGTATTGATACCTCTTTTCAAGCCGAGTGGGCTGCCTTCTATAGCGATAACCTCTTGTTCTATTTCTAAATGATAAAATTCAGCGTTTTCATTTTTATTATTCCTGTGTAAAACAATTGCTGGTGAGGAAAAAAATATTGGTTCATAGGGACTTTCGTGTTCAAGGTAGCTTTTAAAGGAATGTGTAATTATGGTAAATTTTCCCGCGAAATGCCTTTCAAGCAAAAACTTTAAATAGATGGCATTTTCACTTTTTTCTTTTTGATGATAGATGTGAATGGTGTCTTGAACTTCGAACTTTTCATTAGAAGTGGTTTTCACCAATTCAACTTTCGGAATCACCTTCAATGGATACTCTTGTTGAGCATGAGCAGAACTCGAAAGAAATAATAGAGTTATTACACAAAGATTCACAAAGGAGACGCAAAGTTTCACGAAGAATAGATTTTAAAAATTTCGAATTAACCTACCATTTTCGGTCGAATCCGGCTTTAATAAGCTCATGATTGTCTTTGGTTGTTTTGGCATAATCAAATCCCTCATAGACAGAATAAGCCCCTACTTCACCTTTTTTATTCATGGCAAGAAAACCTACTTGAAGTCCCTCAAGATTTTTATGTTTTGCAATGATGCGTCTCACCGCTTCCTCACATGCCTCTTGAGGTGATTTTCCATTCCGCATTAATTCAACAACCGTGCTGGAACCCGCAATTCGAATGACAGCTTCACCGAGACCGGTTGCACAAGCTGCACCAACTTCATTATCTACAAAAAGTCCAGCTCCAATTAAAGGAGAATCCCCTAACCTTCCATGAAGCTTAAAAGCCCATCCACTTGTAGTACAGGAACCAGATAAATTACCATTGGCATCCATGGCCAACATGCCAATGGTGTCGTGATTTTCATGATTAATTTCTGGTTTCTTCTGCGATTCGGATTCTTTCCACTTTTTCCAATCAGCCTCCGCTTCGGGAGTAAGTAAGTTTTTATGAGGAAAGCCTTTTTCTCTTGCGAAGTCATAAGCTCCTTTTCCAACGAGCATGACATGAGGAGTGTCCTCCATTACTTTTCTCGCAACTGAAATCGGATGTTCGATATCGGTAATACATCCAACAGCTCCACAATCTTGTTCATGATTCATGATACAGGCATCTAAGGTCACAATCCCATCTCGGTCTGGTAATCCTCCTAAACCTACACTTCTATTATCAGCATCAGACTCAGTTACCATCACTCCTTTTTCCACTGCATCTAAGGCATTTCCACCTTCTTTCAAAACCTTCCAAGCCCCATGATTTGCTTCCATCCCATGTCGCCAAGTAGAAATCACAATGGGTTTAATCACTTCCCTGGTACCATCACCTTTTCCTTTTAACTCCTTACTTTTTACTTCTCCAGACTCGCATCTTGCATTTGTCTGCAAAGCCATGATTCCAGCTGCACCTAAAACGGAATTTTTTATGAATTTTCTTCTCGACATGGTTCTAAATTTGCTTTTAATATAGGGAATTTGAATAACTAAAAGACCAGAAAAATCACCTTTTTGAAAAATCGCCATTTCACAACTATTAACTTAAAAAGACTTAAAGAGTTTCTGACTCCATTTTAGATTTCCTTGATTTGGAATATGAAATGGTTCTACCTTGTTTTTTTACTTTTTTCATCTTACGGATTTGGACAGAAGTCCTATGCCATCTATGATCTCAAAGATCGATTAGAGGATATTCACCGCTATCAATTTGCACTTTATCATGTCGAGGAGTTTGTTCAAGCTAAAACAGACACTTTAGAAATGATGCAAAATGAAATCGAATCCTATACACCTGATGGTTGTTTTGGAAGGAGTTGGTCAGAAGAAACTCTTGAAAGAAAAATGAAAGAAATGCAAATGCATTATGATCGATTTCAAGCATTTCAAGCACAAGCTGAAAAAGATGTTGAACAACTTCAAGATCGAGTCATCTCCCCTGTTCTCGTCTGGATTGATCAAAGGTTAATTGAGTACAAAAGAGAAAAAGAAATTGACTTCCTATTCAATAAAGAATACTTGCTTTATTTTGGTGAGGATTGTGAAGACATCACCGATGAATTTATTGATTATCTGAATCAAAAATGAATTTCTAGAATCGGATGCAGTTCCATTTCATTTTCAGCTGCATTTCTTGGATACACATGATCGATATCAATAAAACCCACTCCTTTTATCGTTACAATTTTCCCTACTAAATCATCCCCATGCTCTTCAATCCATTCCCTGGTGCTTATAATCTCACTTAAAAACCTGGAAGTTGGAATATATTCACAACCCGGATTCGGAATCTCGCAATTGATGTATTTATCGTTACCATCCGTCAGCTTTACTTTCCAATCACCATCCCAGTGCTGACTCACTTTATGCACTTTTGCTGTAATGGTAAAGACCTTTTTTTCCACATCCTGTCTGGGATCATCTTTTTTAACTTCAGGAACATTCAAACTTCCAATCGAATCAACTGATATAGAAATTGGGATAGTATCAATGTCCAATGCGGCATCGTCGGTACAAATTTTCACTTCCCTTCTCGTATTGCCATTGCATGCTTTTGGATTGTTTTTCCCTTTATTACAGGACAAAATTGAACCAGCAAGAATACATACGGATATAATTTGAATACAACTTTTCATGGATGCTAAAATTAAGAAAAGTTCAGCATTTGCATTCGAAATCTTTCGATCTACTGAAATTGTATATGCAGTATCGGATGGATTTCAAATTCATTGGGAGCAGCCTTCCGTGGAAAAATATGATCGATATCCAAAAATGCAACTCCTATAATAGTGACCGTTTTGCCCTCAAGTTCATCTTGCCTATCGATAATCCATTGCCGAGAAACCATTATTTCTGGCAAAAACCTAGATTCAGGAATAAAACGGCAATTTGAGTTAGGCGCTTCACAATTGATATAATTTCCTTTCTTGGTTTGAAGTCGAACTTTCCAGTCCCCATCCCAATGGCTGTCCACTTTTTCTACAACACCTGTGATTCTAAATACTTTTTTCTCGATCTCTTGTCTTTCAGTTCCTCTTTTCACACAAGGCACCTCCATTTCTACCAAAGAATCAATGTCGGCAATAATTGAAACAGTATCAATTTCATCAACTTGTGCATCTGTGGCAATTTTCACATCTCTCCTTGTACTTTTATCATTACATGATTCTGGATTATTTTTCCCCTTTTTACAAGAAATAAGAAACACACCTAAACAAAAGAATATTTCAAACCTAATCTTCATACTCAAATTTAAGGCATTCTAAAACGAGTAAAAATGATGAATGTCAGTAAATCAGGATGAAAATAATAACCACAAAAAAAGGGACCTTCTCAAGCCCCTAATTCTTAATTCTAAATTCTTAACCCTTAGTCTATAAATGGATCACCTCATCATAAGCTGCAGCAGCTGCTTCCATAACAGCTTCAGACATCGTTGGGTGTGGGTGAACTGTTTTAATCAATTCATGTCCAGTTGTCTCCAACTTTCTTACCGCTACGATTTCAGCAATCATTTCAGTAACATTGAATCCGATCATGTGTCCGCCCAATAATTCTCCATACTTTGCATCGAAGATTAACTTCACAAAACCATCTGGAGCTCCAGCAGCTTTTGCTTTTCCTGAAGCTGAGAATGGGAATTTACCAACCTTCAAGTCGTATCCAGCTTCTTTTGCAGCTTTCTCTGTCATACCAACAGAAGCCACTTCAGGAGAACAATAAGTACAACCTGGAATATTTCCATAATCCAATGGTTGCACATTCATTCCAGCTAATTTCTCTACACAGATAATTCCTTCCGCAGAAGCAACGTGAGCCAATGCTTGTCCTGGAACAACATCTCCAATAGCAAAGAATCCTGGGATATTTGTCTCATAGTAATCATTTACCATAATTCGACCAGCATCTGTAGCAATTCCTACTTCTTCCAATCCAATTCCTTCAATATTTGGTGTAATTCCAACCGCAGAAAGTACTACATCCGCTTCTAGTTTTTCTTCACCTTTTTTCGTTTTTACTGTAGCAACAACACCTTTCCCTTTAGTATCAACTGACTCAACGGAAGAGTTCGTCATGATTTTGATCCCTTTCTTCTTGAAAGTTCTTTCCAATTGTTTCGAAACTTCTTCGTCTTCAACAGGAACGATGTTTGGCATATATTCAACGATCGTTACTTCAGTTCCCATGGCAGCATAGAAGTAAGCAAACTCAACTCCAATTGCTCCTGAACCTACGACAATCATTTTCTTTGGTTGAGAAGACAATGTCATGGCTTCTCTATATCCGATTACTTTCTTTCCATCTTGTGGAAGGTTAGGCAATTCTCTAGATCTTGCTCCAGTAGCTATTACAACCCCCTTGGAAGCTGAAATCTCAGAAGTTTTCCCTTTATCATCGGTAACTTCAACTTTCTTACCGGCTTTGATTTTAGCAGTTCCTTTGATGACTTCAATCTTGTTTTTCTTCATCAAGAATTGAATACCGTTGCTCATTTGTCCGGCAACATCTCTAGATCTTTTAACAACAGCTCCAAAATCAGCTTCACCACCTTTTACTTTGATTCCATAATCTTCAGCATGATTTAGGTATTCAAAAACATTGGCAGATTTCAATAAGGCTTTTGTTGGGATACATCCCCAGTTCAAACAAACACCACCTAATTCAGCTTTCTCTACGATTGCTGTTTTAAAACCTAATTGTGATGCTCTAATGGCAGTTACATATCCTCCTGGACCACTACCAATAACAATAATATCGTAACTCATATCTTGATGTATAATTTGATTTCGCGAGACGAAAATAATGATTTTGAGATGAATTAATGAAAATGAACATAATTAAATTCTTATCTTCATCCCAAACTAAACTTTAAAAGATGAAACAGATTATCACAAGCGTATTTTTTATCGGATTTTTCTTCGCTGCAAACCAAGTATTTGCTCAGGATCCAATCATGCTAAACAAGACAGACAAAGAAATTTATGTTCAAATGTCCATGGATCAAGATTTCACGACTTATGGTTACGAAAAAGCGGACAAATCAAGTACAATAATCATTTGCTTTTCAAGCATGACAGCAAATGTTGAAGGAAACCCAAAGAAATGCAAATTGGGATCGCATTACACATCGGAAGAATTTTCTATTAGTTATCTCGGAACGGAAGGAAACTGGATTAAAGCAGAAGCTAAAGTAAATGGAGAGGCTTCTGTCTTTTATCTAGAAAAGAGTGCGGTAGTTGAAGAGTAATCTTTCTTCTTTTTCTATCCTTATTCTACTATTGCACGTATACCCTAAGATTGCGGAGGCTTTAATTTTCTTATCTTTAGGCCGACGTCAGACTTGATATATGGATTTAGTAGAATCGGATTTTAGAACGGAAAACAGACATCCCTGGGAGCTTGCCAGGTTTTCTGTAGTTGAAGAACTCATTGAAAAACATCTTCAGTCTGAATCTCCCAAAATTTTAGATGTTGGAAGTGGTGATGCTTATGTAGCTCATCGCTTTACTCAAGACATTCAAAATGCCGAAAGCTATTGTGTTGACATTGAATACACGAAAGAAATTTTAGACAAAATCGAGGGGATTTATGAAAACCAAAAGCTCCATCTATTTGATAACCTCAACAAAGTTTCGGGTGTTGATTATTTTGATTATGTAACACTTCTCGACGTTATCGAACATGTTCCTGACGACGTTGCCCTATTAAAAGAAATCACATCAAAAGACTATATCACAGAGCAATCCAGATTTATCATTACGGTTCCTGCATTTCAAAAATTGTTCAGCTCCCACGATGATCTTCTCAAACACTACAGAAGATATGACTTGAACATGCTGAAGGAAAGTCTGGAAAAAAGTCATCTAGAATTTATCGAAGGAGGCTACTTTTTCACTTCCCTTTTAGGTCCAAGAATTCTGCAAGTTTTGATCGAAAAAATGAAGAAAAAAGATCCTGAAAAACTGGAACATCTCGGGACTTGGGACAAATCAGAAAATATCACAAATGCCGTTTACAAAGTATTGATGCATGATTACAAAACAGGTCGATTTTTCCGAAGAATGGGCATGAATCTTCCTGGTCTCT
>JAUICI010000252.1 GCA_030427935.1 Bacteroidia bacterium
TTCAAGTCTCTCTGGCATTTTCCTTTCAATACCTTCATCCTGGTCCATAATTTCAGATATCAATAGCTTTCTCAGTTCAAAGTTTTTTGTCTTCGATTCCTTCTCTTTTTGATCTTTTTCATTCCCCGAACAAGCAAATAAAATCAACAATAAAAAGATATTCAACCAACTATTTCTGCTTAAAACTTCCACTTTTTCCTTTTTACCTTTTACTTCTTACTTAATTCAGGAATCTCCACCTCAAACCAACTCGAAACTGAAAAGGATTGATCGGGTATCGATTGGCTACGCGAATTTCTGAGGGTGTTTGATAGAAGAAAGTAGAAAGGTTGTAGGCTTTAAAAAAGAAACTCGCCTTTCCTAACTTCATATTGATAAAGGCGTCCAAATAAGGGAAATTAGCCCCACTTAAATCTTCACCCAAGGTAAACACACTCAAAGCATTATTAAAGCTGTACAATCTCATCGAATTGAAATATCTTAAACCAATACCTAGCTGTACGTGCAATTTCTTGCTTTTGAATAACTTTCCATCGAAGTAAAAGCGATAACCGATATAAACATCCGGCATCAGGAATATATCCTTATTGCTGCTTCCCATGTAGTAGATATCGAAATCATTTTTAAACTTCCAGAATTTCACATAACCTTTTACTCCTGCTCTGAAATTCATAATGACTCCATCATGCTGAATCATATTCGCCAAGGAATCGAAATAAATTGGGTTGTCGAGTAGATTTACATCTGCAAAAATGGTCAAATTGGTTTTTGGGATTTTAAAATCTGCCCCAACTTTTAAATCACTCAAATATCTTCGGTTGGTGTCGATCAAATAATTATTCGACAAATACCTTTCCTGATCCACCATTCCGGCTGAAGAATAATAATTCGCATAAGCCCCAAACTGAAAAATTCCAAACTTGAATTTGGCATCAAAAGTGGCATTAATCGCATTCTGATTTCGGCCGAAAAAGTCATAATCGAAATAGGCATTCATCTTTACTTTTTCAAACTTCAGAATCGCTAGCAAAAAGGCATAATTGTCAATATAATTATTGCGTTCAGCGAAATTCTTGGTTTGATAGTATTCCCCTTTATACCCGACATCCAATTCGAGTTTCTTCAGATTTAATACATAAGATGTCTTCCAACCAATCTTGGACATTTGAAACTTATCATCCGTGATGGTTGAATCATAATATACATTCTGATAAATATTCGCGATCGTATCTTCTTCCCAGTACTTTCTATACTTGATATCTAAATCAGCCGATAATCTGAATTTATGCCGGTTATTCGTATCTAGATTGAAATAATTATTGATTTCAATTCCGCCGTTGATATAATCTCGATAAGCGTTTTCCTTCAAAACAGGTATCAAATCCAAATCCAATTGTCTTTGGTTAGTATCCGGGATAATTCCACCATTTTCATGAAATAAATATTTCTCCCAATAGCCTCTCACAAATAACTTGTATCGATCAAATCGGGCATTAAAACTCATATTAACCTGATTCGATTCTGCCCGAGATCGTCTCATAAAACCATTGGTAACACCCAAATTATAATTGATGGTATAATTGATATTCGGACGAATATTTTGAGTGAAATAGGTCGTTAAATTATGCGTATTTCTTCGCCCTAAACTATAAAACACCTCCAAAACAGGCACTTTTGAGTCGAAATAAGGGAGTACTTCAGAAAATCGTTTCAGTAAAAAAGACTGACTCGTCCAATCCGATTTCCGATCGAAAAGTGAATAGAATTGGATATGTTCCCTGGGGTGCAAATCCAAACTGATTTCCTCCGTATAATTCACTACATCGAATGAATCTACATCCCTTATGATTCCTGGTAAATTTTGAATTTCTGAAGAATCCATGTAAGGGTCAATCACTTTAAGAAAATTCAGGGTGTCCTGACTAAAAAGTAGACTCCCTTTCAAAAGCAATAAAATCAGTAGTATTTGGACACGTTTTATGGTCATCGATATTCAGGAACGCAAATTTAAACTATAAATTGGGAATCCCTCTTTCTATTTAATTTTTGAAATGGAACAAATATTGGTCTTTTCTATTTTTTATAATGTGGTATTACTTTTCTAACTTTACAGAACCAAAACAAAAATGATCAGACTTCTTTCCATAATCAGCCTTTTATTTTTGATTCAATTCAACTCTTTTGGTCAGAATACTACTATTTACGATCGAGCGAAGGAATTGTTAGATGAATTTAAAAATAGACACGTAAATCCGCCCAAGCAGGACACTACGCTCAATATTCGTATTGGAGAATTACTTTTGGATGAAATGGACGATAAGGGTTTCTATTACCTGAAATTCGACTCCACTTTAATCATGGAAACGAAGTACTTTACCTCCACAGGCCTTTCAAAAACTCTAGACTTTCAGCTTAGAAAAATTTACAAAAACTACCACGAACGCATTGAATACGTTGCTAAAACTTTGGAAAACGCCTACGGAAAAGGAGCGGAATTTACTGAGATGGGCAAGATACATTTCGGTGGAAAACATCAAAAGTACAAAGACGACTACCCTGCTTTATTGAATAAATGGAAACGCTACTTAGCTTACAATACGTATTTGAAAATATTCGACAATTTAGAGCCAGAAATCATCACGGATAAGAACAAAACCCTTCAAGTTTTTCCGAAATATTGGGACATGACCGTAGATGAGGAAAAATGCTCTTTGACCGATTACGATTTGTCTTATGAAGATTTTTGCGATGTTTTTTTAGAAACGATTGCGAAAGCACATGACCCGCACAGCTCTTATTTTACCTATCAAGAATCTTACGACTTCTTTAAGTCTTTGAGCAGTGAAAATTTGTCATTTGGATTCTATTTCGATCGAAATAAGAACAATTCCCTTGAGATCAATTACATCATTCCGGGTGGACCCGCATGGAATTCAGGAGAATTAAATGAAGGCGATATTATTTTGATGATGATTTCGGGAGAAGATACGGTTAACTTGAAGTGTAAAGACCCTTATGATCTGATTGACGAATTGGATTCCGGAAAAGAGGAAGAATTGGTGATCAAATACAAAAAAGCAAATGGTGAAATCAAAAATATCACCTTGAAGAAAGCGCCAATTGAAATGGAGGAAAACATCATCAAAAGTTATATTCTGAATGATGATATCGGTTATATCAATTTGCCTGGTTTCTATTCCATTTGGGAAAACATGGGTGAATCTGGTTGTGCGGAAGATATGGCCAAGGAAGTCATGAAATTGAACCGAGACAATATCAAAGGTTTGATTGTAGACTTGAGATTTAACGGTGGGGGATCCTTGAGGGAAGCCGTGGAATTGTGCGGTATTTTTATTGATGAAGGTCCTCTTTGCATCACCCATAATTCCGAAGATGGAACTAAGATACTCAAAGACGTAAATCGCGGAACTATTTATGATGGCCCGATGATCATATTGGTAAACCCCTACTCCGCTTCGGCTTCAGAATTGTTTGCGGGGATCATGCAG